>JAAUTG010000312.1 GCA_012031785.1 Saprospiraceae bacterium
GATATTTAAAAGATTAATAAATGAAAACATAATAAAAACAACGCACCACAACAACAGCAATAACCATAGCGTATTATGATGTATCGGTATATTTGTGCATATTATCACGTTTATTTTATGTGCAAGGTTGGTATTCTAATCGCTACGGTTCATTGCCAAACCGTTATAGCCAATACTACTTTTGTGCTTCGATTGAACTTTCGTGAGAAAAAGAATTTAAAAAATTTCCTCCCCTCAAAAAAGAAAAAATAAAAGCAATAGTATCAACATTCCATCCGTTACCTAATTGTTTACCTCTTTCATTTTTTGAAACAATAGAAGTATAATCTTTAGGCACTCCTTGTAGTTTTTCACATTCATTTATTGTTAATTTTCTCCAAGTTTTATGGTCTTTTGTAATGTTTAAATCAAACAAACTTGCACATATTGTTGGACAACTGCCTTTTATATCATACACTCTACCTCTTTGCCAAGTTTGTTTCCCATTATTATCTCGTGGATTTATTGTAATAATACCATCATAGCTTGTGGTTGGTTCATACTTTGTTCTATCTAAAAAGAAATTCAAATCCCTGTCAAATGGTTCATTGTCCAATAAATCTTCTATTGATACATTTTTCGTAGGTATTTCTCCAATAGGTATATTTGTCCAATAATACCGTTTCCTAATCATACCTGTAAAGTTTCTACTATCAATATAAATTCTTTTTACCCCAAGTAATTCATCAATAGCATCAGCAATATCATCAGTCATTCTTACATTTTCAAGCAAAAAGTATTTTGGGGTTAACTCATTTTTCAATCTAACAAACTCGAAAAACAATTTACTTCTATCATCATCAAAATTTAACTTTTTACCAGCTATTGAAAATCCTTGACAAGGCGAACCACCAATAAGTAAATCAATTTTAGGTAAATCAATTCCTTTTACTTTCGTTACATCGCCCAATTGTATTGTATTTGGGTAGTTATGTTGTGTTACTTTTATTGCGTGTTTATCAATTTCAGAAGCAAAGTAATTTTCATACTCTATCCCTAATTTATTTAACGCAATTTGTCCACAGCTAATACCATCAAACAAACTCAATACATTTATTTTTTCTTTTCCTACGCTCATTTTTTAAATTCTTTTTTAGTTCTTAGATTAAAGTTTTGTGCTTAATTAAACGTACTGGCTATAACACGTGCTATAAGCAAGTTTGCCAATAACATTTTCGGTAACTTGAACATTTCTGCAAGGCAAACCTGCTCATAGCACCACCCGTTATGCAACATAAAAACGCCCTCGATATTCGATAATTATTTCATAAATAAACTAATAATTTTATAAATGTTTAGAATAAATCTTAGAAACAAAACACAAATTAATGAATATTGCAATGATATTTTAGAATACATTAAAGATTCATCAAAAAATGAACCTTGTGATTTGCTCCACGATTTATTTAACATCAATGGATTAGACTTTGAATATCGAGATAGACGCATTTTATTTGATAGATTATACAATGATGGCTTTATAAATCAAATGCCTAATCAACTTAATGATTATGATAAAGTATTCATTACAGCGGATGGACTTTTATTCCTGCTTAACGGAGGATATGTTGAACAAGAAAGATTACAAGCCCGAAAAGAAAAATTTGATGACATAACTTTTGAAAAATTAAAAAATGAAAACAAAATTAGTAACAAGAAATTTAGCGATTTTTGGGTTTGCTTTTACCATATCTTGCATGGGTATTGTTTATACTTCCTATGATTTTATTACAAAGGTATTCCTAGATAAAAATATGCGTAAATCTTTGCAATTACAAGAAGATAAAACCAAACAAATGGAATTGGAATTATCCAAATTGCGTACTTTAATTTTAAACCCTGCATACGTTGATTCTTTAAATGTTCCCAAGCATCATACTTATCGGGTTCGGGTCGATGCCATAAAGAACGAATAGACAAACACCAATATTCCCCAAAAATCCAAATTAACATAAGATTAAGAATTAAATGATTAATAATAAAAAATAATAATTACGTTGCACAACAAGCGGTCATAGGGCATTGGGGTTTTAGTTGTAGGTGGAAATTTTCTAACTTCGACGAAAATTTCTGCAAAAGTGCAAATACACCGCCTCTCAGTCCCCAACGCCCCATACCGCTAAACGTTATGCGGTATATAAACCCATCACTTCGCAGATGTTTTGATTCAGTTTAAAAAATACTTCTGCTATGTTTCGTTTTTGTTCCGCAGAATTTAACTCAATGTATGTTTTAGCATATTCTTTTCTTTGATAAAGGAGTTTGCTTAAAGTGTTTTGAGTAGCTCCCATATCGTACTGTTTAGATGTAATAATTATAGATACATCTTGGTTAACGCAACGATAAATACTTTCTTCTATCTTTTGCCATTTTACTAAATTGATTGTATTACTTTCCATTGTTTAATATTTTTATTTATAAATAAATACACCGCATAACAACGCCTAAACCCAATTGGAAATTCGTTTTGGTACGACATTCACAGCGTTGTTTCACTTTTGCATTCGTGCGAAGTTTCGTCTTAGAAAGCCCAACTGGGCTTAGCTGCAAACGTTAATTACTAAAGCCAAATGATAACAACAAACCGTCAGCTTTCATTTGCCAACGTTTTAATAACTTCGGGCAGCTTTTCAAGTGCTTTCTTTTCTATATCTCTTCTACAATTATCACAAAATTTCAAGCTCCATTTAAAGAAAACATTTGGGTTTTCGTCATTCCACTTTTTAAAAATGGCTGGTTTTTCATAATCAATACCGCATTTTTCGCATTTTAGTTTTATCATAATTTATAGGTTAAAACAATCTTCAATGTTTTTTTCTGCCCATTTTTCAGTTATTTACAATTTTTGCAAGTTACTATTTTAGTTTTAGGCTCAACAAAACAAACTTCATTGCGTTTAATTGCCTTGTTGCAATTCATACAATTGCAAACATATTTAGATACAGTTTCTCGTTTATTGCCAAAGCCCATGATTACTTAATTGACATTATTTTGCACGGTTTCTGTTTTTCCTTAACTACAATAAATTGAGGATTAACACTACAAGCCATCATGTAACCCATTTGAGTATCTCCACTTTCTTGATGCACTCTCGATGCTTGTCTAAAGTCCATACATTGTTTAATACATGGTGCTTTTATTATTTGATTTTGCGTGTTTCTATTGTGGTAGGCTCAATCATATCTAAGTTTCTAACACAAGCCGAACGAACGCCATTTTTCAATATAGGGGTTGTTCCGTTGAACATTACATCTCCAAACTCAAATTCATCTGTAATAATAGTTTTTGTTGCCATTTTTTTTAAAATTAATCGTTTAATATTGTGAACAATCCCGAATTTTTATAATACACAGCCCTAATACCGTTACCCTCTTCTCCGTCCTCAACCGAAGCGTAAACCATTAGTTCATTATTGCTTTTTGGTTTTATGACAAACAAATCAAATCCTTTATCTTGTAAAGATTTAAGTAAACCGTCCATTGCCACATCATCGTCTATCTCGAAAAGCTGACGTATAGCAATTTTTTTACCTAAATATTCACTCATGCCATCTCTAACCTGAATCATAAAATCCCATTTAAGAGCCACTTTGCCATGAATATAATTTGATAACAAAGTCCACGACATAGGTGCGTTGTATTTTTAAGAGCTTCAAGCTCTATTATTTTCAATAGCTTCGTTTGATTTATATTATTTTCAAATATAAATGTTTTAAGTTTGGTATTCGAGTTTTTAAATGGATGCAACATAGTTTAGTTTGTTATAATTTAGAATCAATTATCAATATTTCAATTCTAGGTTTTATAGGCACGTATTCAGCTAAAAGTTTTTACCTTTTGGTTTATGTATAACTTCGGGAAAGTCATCTTGAAAACCTCGCATATTCTTTCGATTGTCGTTTTTCAAAAATCCAATTCCGACCATTGCATCCAAAATAAATTTCTTTGCAAATGCGATATTGTCTAAATCTCTTTTATTAGACGCTTCAATCCAAGTAAAGCACATTCTTAAAGGAGGCGTTAATTCAATACCTCTAATTTGGTTTACTAGCTGCCACGAAATACATTCTTCAACATCTCGCTTCATTTTAGCACCGTTTTGTCGGTGTGAATTTAGCGACTTTATATATTCGTTAAGAGATGGTAAACGACCGTCTAATGTTATTTTGTATTCCATTTTTACTATTATTTATTTTTTCAAGGTGTAATATTACTAATCCATGCAGCGACTATGTGAAGTTTTTTCAAATCGAACTACGAAATCTTCTGCATTTTCTTGTGTGATACTTTCGATATTACGCCCTTTGACAACACTTTTCGATATATTGTAATGTCGGCTGTATATTCTTTCATAAATATTATTCATAATATCTAAGGCATTTTTTATTAGTATTTGCGATTCTGGACATACTAAACTTGCATTTACTTCTACATCTTTATTATAAAGATAAATAGTTGTACTTTTCAATTCTAACAATTCTTGTAGTTGTAAAATTATGTTTTCTAACTTAATTCGTTCTTTTTTCATTTTAAAAAATTAAATTTCTCTACCTTCCTTTTCGCCAAATCGCTCATAATGAAACAAGCCACTTTCCATATCTCCACGTTCAACAGCTTCTCTTACATCGGGATTGAGTTGTAAATACCTCTCTTCATTAAAAACAGTTTCGCCATCGACAATTGCAGGAGGTATAACCTCTTCTAAATAGTCTTTAACAATATCGCTTTTCAAGAATAAGGCATTTGAGAAGCCTCCTTGGTCTTCTTCTAGTGCTATTAGAGTAAACCCTTTGTCGAACAAATACTCTTCGAGTTCGGGAAGTAATACACAGTCTTTATAAAGTTCAACAAAATTAACCTCTGTATAGATTAATTCAACATTCTCGAGCGTTTCTAAGCCTCCTTTCAATACTTCCAATTCAAAGCCTTGACAATCTAGGTACAACAATGATATTTTCTTATTTTCGCCAAAATAATCGTCTAATCGTTTTATTTGTACCGTTTCTTTAGAGTTGAAAACTATTTGAGGAAACTTCTCTAAATGTAGCTTAGGCTCTAACAAACTTGAACTTTGCCCTTGATTTGCATTTTCAACAAACATTTCTCTTTCTCCAATTTCATTACCTATTGCAATATTCACTAATTTAATATTGCAATCTTTGAACATTGCGATTTTTTCTCTACAAACATCGTTTGCTGCTTCGTTAGGCTCAAATAAATACATATCTCTAAAACCTAAGTCGTAGAACATTTTTACCTCTTGTCCGTAGTGCGAACCGACTTGAACAACTAATTTAGGATTTATTTCAAAATCGCTAAGAACTTGCTGAATGTTTATTTTACCCATAATTCAAAAATTTTATTGCTTTTTATAATAATTATTTATCTCGCTTATTTTTACTTTTCAATTTCTAATTCAATGTTCTGTATTAAATCACAATCAATATTGAAACAATCTTTCGCAACCAATAGACACACTATTGCTGCTATTTTGCGTAAAATAAAGATATATTAGGTACAGAGCAATACACATCAGCAACAA
>JAAUTG010000313.1 GCA_012031785.1 Saprospiraceae bacterium
TATGCCAACCGTATCGTTAAATTTAGAGAAGCACTTGGAGGCTTTGCGTCTGTAGAGCAAGTGGCAGAAACCTACCAATTGCCTGATAGCACCTTTCAAAAGATTAAACCTTTTTAATAGCCTCTACTATTCAACGAAAACTAGCTATCAATCAAGCAGATATTAATGTTTTAAGCGCTCATCCTTATCTTTCCAAAAAGGAAGCTCAGATTCTTCTTAACTATCGCACACAACATGGTAACTTTAAATCCATAGATGATGTGAGGAAAGTAAAAATTCTTTCAGAAGATACCCTAAAAAAGTTAGCGCCCTATCTTGTGTTTGATTGAAGCAGATTAATCGTTTAATAGAAAGTTATTGTGTTGGTCTTTAATACTTTAGCTTTGAGCAATTCCTTTATGCGTTATTCTTATTTGAAATTTAAAAATTTGTCAGTATTTCTTGATGTTCTTAGGGATATTTCTTTGATAACATGTCATAATTAATTGACTATAAATTTTTTAAACTCTTCCGATAAAATTTTATCGTCAGGTGCTCTTATAGTTTGCCTAAACTTACTGCTTTAAAGCAAATCGAATAAAAGAAATAAACTAATATTAAATTAAAAAAAGCTAAGTTACAGAACTTTATTTGTTTATCTTTGTAAGACTATTTTCTTATGTCTTGGATTTAAGATTTTTCGCTATCTTTTGATGCTTTTTTAACAAGAAAGATTTGTCTTTTCTTACGTTTTAATAAAAAGTTGGATATTTCAGAGCAAGTTTTCTTCATAAATAAACATGATGGATTTTATCGTAGCGGAGTGGTTTGGCGTGACAATTATTAGACCTAATAATTTGATTACTAACATCCTAGTTGGAATTACTGGCTTCTTCTTGTACAAGTTAATTGCTCAAAAAAACGAGCAAAATCTATCTTGGATTACTTGGTGGAGTTTTTTTTTCCTATTTGTAGGTTTGGGAACTGCACTTGGTGGCATGGCACATGCTTTTAACTACGAATATCCCCATGTTTTGCACACTCAATCAGATCATTTTGCTTGGGCTGTGGCTGGGTTGGGGTTGTATTTTGGGGAAAGGACAAGGAGCGTTTGGGGAAAATTTACTGAAGTCATTGGGTGGGTTGCTGTGGTTAAATTACTTTTATTTTTTGTTCTTCTACTCGGCTTAATATTTTATAAATTTGATGGCTTCAACAGCTTTGATGTTGTGCGCTGGAATGCCACTTTTTCTATGTTTATTATCCTTTTTGCTACTTACTTTTGGCTTCATCGTGTAGAAAAAATAAATAGTTTATTTTACTTCTTACTCGGTTTTGGCATAATGTTGATTGATATACCAATTTATAATTACCAGCTAAAGTTACATACTTGGATAGATCATCATGATTTGGGGCATTTTCTTCAAATAATTTCCCTATTTATATTTTACCTTGGAGTGAATGAAGAAATTATAAATTCCAGAACTGCTGAAGTCAGACATTTGGCGGAATGATATTTTTAAAATGTCCATTCATCTGCACTCGCTTTCGAAGCGTCTCCATATCTTTCACGATTGGTATCAAGCGTTCTAAATGCTCTAACATATAGTCTTGACGATCTTCTTCGCTTAAAATGGAAAGTAGCTCGTACTCTTGCTCTAAAGATAAACCAACATGGTGTCCCATATTGAATGTTTTAAATTCTGGTGCAGAAGGTATTTCTTTGTTAATGCGCATGACTTCAAACAGTTCTGCGATTTTTTTCTACAATTTTATTACTTTGTAAAATATCACCATGAGAGTCATCTTCTATTTTTTTTACTTTTGCGCCAGGATATAATTTACTGGGCGCACGGCTAAGAAATTCCTCAATCTTAAAAATACCAATTCCTTTAGTTTTTACATCCAATTTCCCATCGCCATAGCGCTTCTCAATAGCTATTAATTCTATTTCTGTACCTATTTCTTGTACTCTTCCATCAATAAAAGCAGGAATCCCGAATGTGATTCCGTCCGTTTCACATTCTTGAATCAACTGGCGGTAGCGTGGCTCAAAAATGTGTAAGTTCAATGCTTCGCCAGGAAAAGCGACCAACTGCAAAGGGAAAAGTGGCAAAATTGTACTCATAAAGTATGTGTTAAATAATATAGTTAGTTTAATTTTGAAAAACCAGTTCTTTATTTACGCAAGTAGCTTTCTGTTATTTACTGTTTGCCAATTGCTTTTTGATTTGGTATTGCTTCCAACAATCTTTTGGTGTAATCTGTTTTAGGATTTTCAAAAATACTATTTGTTTCCCCTTCCTCTACTATCTTTCCTTGCTGCATTACCATCAGACGGTCACTCATAAAACGCATGACGGAGAGGTCGTGTGAAATGAAAAGATATGATAGCTTCAATTGTTCTTGTAAATCTTTGAGCAAATTAAGAATCTGCGCTTGCACTGATACATCCAAAGAAGAAACGCACTCGTCGCACACAATGAATTTTGGATTTAATGCTAATGCTCTAGCGATGCAAATTCTTTGTCGTTGTCCACCTGAAAATTCATGAGGAAAACGTTCAAAATGGTCAGCAGATAAACCCACCATTTCTAATAGATGAACTACTTTTTCCTTGCCTCCACCAAGTTTATGAAATTTCATAGGCTCGATAATAGCATTTCCAATCGTTATTCTCGGATTCAGCGAGGCATAAGGATCTTGAAAAATAATTTGTAAATCTTTTCGGATAGCTTGTAGTTGACTAGCAGAAAGCTGCATAAGGTCTTGCTGCTGATACCAAATTTCTCCTGATTTTGGAGCAGCTAATCGCAAAATGGAACGCCCTAGCGTAGTTTTTCCACTCCCACTTTCACCAACCAATCCAAGTGTTTCTCCCTTTTCTACTTTAAAACTGACATTTTCGACTGCTTGAACCGTTTTTTTATCATTCCCAATGCACTTTTTTGATAAAAAGTAGTAAAAAGTGCGTTCACAGAAAGTAAAGGTGGATGTACTGAAATAGTAGTTTGGGAATGATGAATATTCTTCTTTATGATTACTTGTTCTAGATTTTCCAAGGTGGGTAGGCGATAGAAATTTCGATGAATAGTCGGTTTGCAAGCCAACAAGCCTTTAGTATAAGGATGCTGAGGATGTTGGAAAATAGACTTGATACTGCCTTTTTCTACAATTTTACCATGCTGCATTACAAGAACTTGATCAGTAATTTCTGCCACGACATCCAAATCGTGAGAAATAAATAATACTGCTGTATTTGATGCTTGGCATAAATCTTTAATGAGTTGTAATATCACTTTTTGTACCGTCACGTCTAACGAAGTAGTGGGTTCGTCAGCAATAAGCAAATCAGGCTGGCAGCACATTGCCATTGCAATCATCACACGTTGCTTTTGACCACCAGATATTTGATGCGGGTACGATGCAAATATGCGTTCGGGGTCTTCTAATTTTGCTTTTTCAAACCATTGCAAGGTAAGTTTTTTAGCTGCTGCTCGATTAAGTTGTTGGTGCAAGTGGATTACTTCGACCACTTGATGACCACATTTGAATACTGGATTCAAAGAAGTACTGTGGTCTTGGAAAATCATGCTAATGCTGTTCCCTCGATAACTACGCATTTTGGATTCCTTGATTTGGGCTAAATCTATATATTTATCAGCGTTATCTCTGAAAAATATACTTCCTGAAATATAACTATTTTTAGCCAGTAAGCGCGTAATTGCTAATGCTGTAACCGATTTTCCAGAACCTGATTCGCCAACAATACCAACAATTTCACCGCGATTAACCTGAAAGTCAATACTCTTCACTGCTTCGATTGCTTGATTTGGCAGTTGAAATTGTACACTCAAATTTTTTACTTCCAATAGTGGTGTTGGTATCTTCATAAGTATCCTTTAGAAATTAAAATCCGACATCCTTAATTACGAAGATAAATGCTTCATAGCGAATTAATTAATAGCCTAAATCTCTATCCCATCGCTTACTTTCAAAGAGAGGTAAGATGCGGTGGCTTCAACAAAAAGCTGCGTTCTGTGCTTAATAAAATGTAAAAATTCTTTCCCTAAAATACGCGCTCTCCAACCCGCTAATAAGGAAGATGGCACGTAGCTGGCGTCTGCTTTCATTTTTTTAAACTCTGCTCTAGGCAAGACCAAATCTACCGCCACTTCTGCTTCTAAACATTTATATACGATAAAAGAATATAACAGCTCAAGGCGTAAATCCTCCTTTGGTGGTAGTTCCTCTAATTCCCTGATCTCCTCTAAGAGTGATAGCTCTGGAGAAGTGATTGACTGCTGGTACATCTTTATCATTTCTTCACCGTACCGTTCCACAAAACGTTCAGAGATGCGCCGATTATGTTTTAATCCATCAAGCCCTGCACCAACTGACTTGACGATGGGAGCTATATTTTTCCCAGCAAGTACCATTTCTTTGGAGTGGTTGCGCTCTTCTGCCAAATTTCTTCGCCATTCGTAAAGCCTAATTAGGAACACTTGTTCGCGCTTATTCAAAGAAGCCATCATGTTGCTAGCCAACGCTTCTTTGTGCGGATTTCATGTCATAAAAACTTTTTTGCTCCAGTCGCTGTGTTTCTTCTTGCACCCAGTCTAAGCGTTGTAAAGTGCTTATTTTATGGGTTAAACGCTGCCATAAACTGTGAAGTGGAATAATATCTTCGAGAGCATATTTTATTTGCCCATTTTTCATGGGACGCATTTCCCAATCAGTCACTGTTTGGTCTTTGCTTAATCGAATGCCCAGTTCTTCTTCCACCAATTTTCGGAAAGAAATAGGGAATTTGTATCCTAAGAATCCAGCAGCAATTTGAGTATCGAACACATTGATTGGAAATATGCCGTACAACTCATTTATCAAACGATAATCATTTTCTCCTGCATGGGTGATTTTGGTGACGTTGGGATTGATAATTAAATCCAAGATAGGCTGAATGTTTGATAATTTGAGCGGGTCAAGCACATAAAGCCCTCTTTCCGTAGCAACTTGTATTAAACATAATAAAGTTTGATAGCGTCTTTCTCCAATGAATTCTGTATCTAAAGACATCCAAGTAATGTCTTGATTATCGGCTTTAAATTTTGCCAATTCGCTTTCATTCTGAATTAATTCGTAATCGTCAATTGAAAACAAGTATTCTAAATTTTGAGATGTGAATAATTTCCAACCTATGAAGTTATGAACAATAAAATGATGATAATTTTTGTAACATCAGTTATAAGTTAAGTTAATTATTCTTAGCTGGTAATAAAATATCCAAATTCTTGCAAGCGTTTTTTGAATTTAGCCACATTGTCTTTTGGAATAAGAATATGATAACCTTCTGCTTTAATAATTAGCTTTTTTAATGTCGTATCTTTCGCAATAAGTCTTATCAGCGTACTATTATCAACTGGAATTTTGAAAACTTTCATTTCCTGAACTTCCTCAAAAGGATCCATCTTTTGACGTAAATCATCAAAAAACTGTGTCCAGTTAGGTGGTAAATCTTTACTGATAAACTGCTGAAAAAGTTTTATTTTCCCTTCCAATTCTTTTTTTGGTAGCGAACAATCTTTTAAAAATAATCGAA
>JAAUTG010000314.1 GCA_012031785.1 Saprospiraceae bacterium
CCACATCGAGTAATCGGATAAATGGATGGGTGTGCCTAATAGCATTGCCACCGCTTTCACATCTATATAGGTTCGGTATTTCGATTCTATGTTGTAATAGCCATTTCCTCGGTCGATGAAGTCGCCATTTTTGATTATCGCCACCATGAAAATCCCATGTATATAGTGTTGCGCCAGAAGCACCACTCCAATCTTTTATATCCAAACTCGACCCCATTGGTTTTGATGTAGTAATAGCCTGCTTCATTGCTACGTTCGATAGTGAATTGCTGCGCATCACCGCCGTGAAAGTCCCATAAGTGCAAACCGTTTCCATTTGCGTTTTGCCCATTCACCACATCCATAGGTTTGTTCTCAATTTGAGAACGGATATGATAAGTTCCAGCAGTAATGGTCGCTACTGGATTCGATGTAAGCACTTCATAGTCTTTTATCACTCTTTCTACGCCGCCATAAGGAATAAAGCCATCTCCATTTTTTCGGGCTTTGCCAGGATGATAGCCTCCGTCAATCACTGCACGAGCAATGTATAATTGTGCACTCTGCTTCATAACCAGCCGCGATGGCATTGGATGGGAAATTGTTGGCAGTAGCTTTAACCCATTGCCCCGTTCCAGTGAATACTTCGTAATTACTTAGAGCCAACTCTTTTCCACCATAAGAATAAAAGCCTCTCTCGAGTTTGGGCGAGCTTTTCCAATATGAACCCCATTCTCGTGCTTTACTCTAGCTATATAAAGAACTGCTCCATTGGCTTCGTGACCGCCTCTTAAAGCGGATGGGGTTACTGCGTTGACCACAGTTTGCCATTGAGCTTGTGAGGAAAAAACTGTGGATAAAAGAAATAATAAAAAAACATTTGTTTTTTCATGACAATATGAAATTTATTTTGGAATTTGCCTACTCATCTCGCTTTTCGGCAGCCGCGCCCTACTATTTTCTAAGGATGTTCGGGAGATGTCCTGTCGTTTTCATTTGGTCATTAGGTTACGGAATGTGCGTTACAGTTCTGCCCATTTCTTCAAGCGCAAAGGATTGATGAAGGCTTCTTTTAAGTATTCGGTGTTGAGTTGGTTGGTGAGGTCGCTCTTTTCTTTTAAGAGTTGCACCATGCCCAATACACCACCCAATAGTTCTTGTAGGGTTTCTGTATCCATCGCACTGTCTTTTTCCAACAGGGCTTCGATGCGTTTTTTGCAGTTCTCGTTGTAGTAGTCCAAGGCTGCTGTCAAGTCGTCCTGCAAGGTTTTGGTATAGGCTGTCGGATTATCCAGTATGGTTTTTCTTTTGGTGCGGCTCGTTAAGTCGGTTTGTAGCTTGTTCAGTATCGCATCAAATTTGAGGCGACTTTGGTCGTAGTAGAGTTGCACGCGCTTGACTTCGGTGGCATCAAGGGTGCTTTCTTCCAGCTTAAATTCGGCGATATCCAGTTCAATACTTTCCTTATGGGTTTGGTATTGCTGCACGAATTCGGTGTTGTTCAGCGCAGCCACCAATTCTTCTGTTTTTCGATCAGGCGTTTGCGCAAAAGCAAGGGTGGTTTGTAAAAGGAGGCAGAGCATACTGCCAAAAATTAGTTTAGTCATGATAAAAAAGTTATTAGTGATGAATTTTTCATTCTTAATTTTCCATTCTTCCTTCTTCTCACAAGTGTGGCATAGCAATCAGGGTGATGACTAGGTTCTTTTGTGGGTCTTTGGTGCTGGCTCGGAAGGCGATGCGGTCGTTGCTGTACGTGACGTCGTTGGTTGGAATAGCTTGGCTATCCAAAAGTGCGGTTAGTTTTTTCGGTAGATGCTCCTTGCTTTGGTTCAGTTGTGCTACCATGGCGGTCATATCGAGTGGTTTTGTGCTGTAAAGGACGGCAAGAAAATCCGTACCCACCGTTTGATCCATTTCTAAGTACCAACTTTCATCGGGCAGTGCAATGGCGTTGCCCGCGTAGCTCAAGTAGGGACTGGTTTGCGCATCTGGCGGAAACACTAGCCCCACAGCACCTGTCAAGTCCGAAGCCAGAACGTAGGCATAAATCGGTTGTTCGTTGGTCAAGTACAGGCGATAGCGCGTACCCGAAGGATAACCCTGTTGCGTTTGGTATTGTGTGCCAGTGGTTTCCGTTTGTACCTTTTTCACAACTACACCCCGCGTTGGCGAATTGTTATTCGCTAGAATGGGAATGGGTGCGCCTGATGCCAAAGTCATTTCGAGTGCGCCTGAAAGCACCGTGTTGGTGGACGTGGTGGTAGTTACTGCATGTTGGTTGGTGCTTGGATTTAGCTCATAAGCATATTTCACCACTTCCGCAAAGTCCTGGTATCGAATCCAAGTAAATCCTGCGTTTCCCCAGTTTGTGCCCCAACTGTTCATCACCTCGAAGGCATCTCGTGTGTCGTCATAACCGACTACACACAAGGCATGACCACCGATGAACTTATCTTTCACGACCTGCCAAAACTCCTTAGCGTTTTTAAACGATTCGTAACATTCGATGCCCACTACGACTGGTTTTTGCTGCGACAAGGCTTTTTTGATGGTCTTGATGCGCAAGTCGGCTGGTGCTTCTTGGTCAAAAAGTCGGGTATAGCCTTCAATTCTATTGGCACTTGCTTGAGGTTGTAGCTGCTGCGCAAGTGCAACATTGCAAGTGGAAGCCAAAGCACTTCGGCGCGGCACGCCTTGTTCTTGTAAAAGTTTCAAGGCTTTCCCAAAACTGATGCCTTTTTGACAACGCTCATCGGCAGCTAATTTGGTCATCAAGTACAAGAAATCTGGCGAAAATGCTTGTGCTGTGATACTGGCTTGGTCTTTCCCTTGCTGCTGTTGTGCTTCCAGAATGGTTCTGGCAGCGTAAGCGACTGCCCAACCCACACAGTTGGCAAATTCGCCTTGGTCTTGAGGCATCGGGCAACTTGATTTCAAACTTGCCACCAACGGCAGGTTTTCGTAATTGCGTTGCAGAACTTGCTTTTTCAAAGGCTCGGCTGCGTATTCTTCCTCATCGAAAATCAATCCTGTTTGGAGTGTTTGTGCCAATAAACCAGACTGTGCAATCCATCCCCAAATCATCAAACTTAATAGAATGTAGTTTTCATGGCGCGTTTGTTTTTTAGTAATTAATTTTCATTTGGTCATTTGAAGGTCTTTAGTTATTTTATAGTGAAGTTCAGGTCTTCAACCCAATAAATAACCTTACAAAAACACCGTTTCTGAAAGATGACTCCAAAAAGAGGGTTTTTGTCCGCCTTCGGTGCTTTCATCTACTGTGTTTCTCACCCTCGTTAGTGCTTCAAAGATGCTGCTACCTTTGCTGCGCAAATGGGTGAGCAAGGCGGTGGTATAAACTCCATTCTTACCTGCTTCACCGTCGGCTGCGGTTTTACCAGCATCCGTAGCGTAGGCAATCAAAAAATTGTCGGGTACATTTATTTTTGCTAAACCACTGCTTTCTCTATTCCAAGTCGTTTCAAAAGGATTGTCTCGGCAGGCATCCAGTAGGATAATATTGCTTTTGGCGGTTCCTTCCATGCTTTCTAGGAGTTGCTGCAAAGGGAAGCACTTAAACTCTACATCCGTTTCGGATTTTAAGTCGGCATCCGTTGGGATGAGGTAGTTTTTTCCACCCACCTGTACGCCATGCCCTGCATAGAACACCAAACCTATATCGTAACCGCGCAATTTGGTCGTGAAGCTGCGGATGGTTTCTAGCATTTTCTGCTTATTGAGGTCGGTAGCTTGTACGACTTCAAATCCCATTTCTTTCAGTAAAACCGTCATGTTTTTAGCATCGTTGAGCGGATTGGCTAATTTTCCTGCTTTCAGGTAGCTCGCATTACCGATGACCAGCGCGAGTTTTTTGGTAATCGGTTTGCTTTTCACGCCACCTGCATAAACATAGCGGGTTTCAGAAGCGATGTTGCCCGCACTGTTGGTAACTTGCAAATAAATAGCGTTTTCACCTGGCGATAGTTGAAGCGTCTTGTTAAAAGGGTTGGCGCACTGGCTGCCATCTGCTTTCACCAACTGTACGCCTCGCTCGGATTGTGTTTTGCCATTGATAAATATTTTCACGTCTTTCAATCCTGTTGGCGATTCGATACAGGCTTTCAAGTCAATACTGGTGCCTGCGATTTCTGTTTTGGTTTTGGGCGTTGTCCAAGTGATTTTGGGCAATAAATTTTGAGTGTAGCTTGGCACTTCATCCAACAACTTACGCATATCCCAAGTGAAAAGTTGGTTATCCACCATGCGGCAAGCCAAGTAGTTGCCATCGTAGTTGAAGCAAATGTTGTCTTCAATTACTGCATTTGGAATGCTGAAAGTGCGCAATCTTCTGCCACTGGCTACGTCCCAAATGGCAATAAAATGTTCATTTGTCGTTTGGTCGGTCAACGTGGCGGTATAAAATCGAGCCAAGCGATGAAAGGAAAAAGCAGTTACCGTTTGGTTAGGTTCTGTTTCTAAAAATGTTTTGTTGACCCCCGTCATCGGATTCCAAATCGCAATGCCATCTTGCACGGCTGTGGCTAGTTCGCTGTTATCTGGACTGAACCCAAATGATTTTTTAGTATATGGCAAGTTGTTGTGTTCGATGCCATTGAGCCAAATTCTAGTAACTTCGGTGTCCGTGTAATTGTAGGCTAACAGTTGATTATCGGGACTGATGAATAATCTATCATTCGGATTGTCGGTTTTTGGTAGCGAAGCGACCGTATCCACTGTGCCTGTATTCGCATTCCACGCCAGCATTTGCAGGAGTCCTTTCGTGTTGTTGCCAATCAAGCAGTTGGCATTGAAGGCAATATTAATGGCTTGAATACTAGCAAATTTGCGTTCGTTACCCAATGTTTTGCTGATTTTTTCGCTTGCTTTTTTTACCACTTTAGCAGCCATTCTTACGGTGTTGTTATTGGAAACACCTTCTACTTGTTCTGCCACACCCGATACCACGAGCCATTTGTCTAATCCATCGGATTTGATTTGTGTTTCTGTCAACGTGCGTAAGTCCCACAAACTAATGTTGGCATCAGAAGCACTTAATAAATATTTATTGTCAGGGCTATTCACCACTAGGCGTACTGGACTTAAAGACCCTGTAATTTTTTTGTTCAATCCCGATTGAGGATTCACCAATCGAATGCTGTTGCCTTCATTAGTGGCGATGAAACCTGTTGCGGTGTAAGTCAGCACTCCTTTTTGCGGATCTTTGGAGGGTTCTAAAAGCCAAGTACGCTCTGGTGCGACTTCTGTTTGTGCCAATAAAACGCTTTGAAAGCATAGGAAGAAGAAAATTAGAATGTGGTAATTTTTCATAGTTATTTGCATTGAAATAGATGATTTTAAGATGGCTTAACCTCACTTGTAAGGTACGCACATGTATAGGTTACTAAATTCGATAAGTTGTTATCACCTAAATGGAAAGCATTTTAATTTTTTTGAAAATTTGGTGGAAGTGAGTGTTTTGGGCTGCATAATTCTTAGTTTTTTGATCATATCATTATAAAATTAGAAAATTACACTACAAAACTGCAAGAAAGTCGCATAAGGTGCAATACCATGAATGGGGGACAAACCTT
>JAAUTG010000315.1 GCA_012031785.1 Saprospiraceae bacterium
GAAAAAGGTGCTTATAGAACAAAAGCTCCAGTCTGTTTGGTCGCAAGTCCGATGCTGATAGCATTGATATAGAGGTAATTACAAGTCCTTTGTATCAACAAATCGGACAGTTGAAAGTGGAAGTAGAGTTCTTGAAAAAAAAATTGCAGCAAGTACAAAATCGCAGCAAATCGTAGGAAAAAGCCTTGTAGAACAAGCATATCCTTCGCTTAGCATTGCCAAACAATGTGAACTATTAGGAATAGCTCGTTCAAGCTACTACTATACGCCTTTGGGGGAAAACAAAGATAATATATTGTTAATGAACGCAATAGACCGGCTACATACAGATTACCCTTGTTTTGGGTATCGTAGGATAAAGGCGCATTTGGAGCTTGTGCTAGAACAAGTGGACTGGCAGCGCATGAATCCTGTTAACGATAAGCGTATCAGGCGATTAATGCAGATAATGGATATTCAGGCTATCTATCAACGTCCCAATTTGTCCAAGCCCCATCCAGCGCACAAAACTTATCCTTACTTGTTAAGGAATGTAGCTATTACGCATCCGATGCAGGTTTGGAGTACGGATATTACTTATATTCCGATGCAAAAAGGGTTTATGTATCTGATTGCGGTGATAGATTGGTTTAGCCGTTTTGTGCTGGCTTGGCGAGTATCGAACACGATGACAAGCGATTTCTGTGTCCAGGCACTAGAAGAAGCTTTTGATAAATTTGGAAGCCCCAAAATATTTAACACCGATCAAGGGAGTCAATTTACCTCGAATGATTTTGTAAATCTGCTCAAATCCAAGCCTTTACAAATATCAATGGACGGTAGAGGGCGGGCTTTGGATAATATTTTTATCGAAAGATTATGGAGGACTGTAAAATATGAACATGTTTATTTACATTTGTACGAAAATGGTTCAGAATTATTCAAGGGATTGTCACAGTTTTTCGATTTTTACAATTTTACCCGAAAACATCAATCGCTAGATTATAAGACACCAAATGCCATTTTTTTAACTTAATTTTCTTCTTTTTTTTGCAAAAAATAGCGGACTTTTTTCACCTTATTTTCCGCTATTTTTTGTCCAACTTAATGGGCGCACCTTATAGCACCAATTTTAAAACGAAACACGATATAAAATGAGAACATTTGAAATTATATTAATTGGAATTGGAACATTAATTCCTTTTCTTTCAGCATTAGGGATTTTTGACAAAAGGAAAGGGATAACTTGCTCATTTGTGATTGGGTTACTATTACTTCATTTCCTTTTCGAGGGGTATCGTTGGCAAATGTTTCCTGCATATCTGATGTTGTTTATATCTTGTGTAATAATTCTTAAGCAATGGAAAATTTTAAGTAAAAGAAAACGAAGTATTATCTATACATTTTCTTTTTCATTGTTTTTAATTTTTCCTAGTTGGTTTCTTCCAAGTGTTTTACCCGTTTTTAAGCTTTCAACCCCAACAGGAAATTATCAAATAGGCTCTAAAAACGTATTAGTTGAGACCACAATTCCAGAAATAATAACGGATAAAGACCACGCATACAGAAAATTAATGGTAAAGGTTTGGTATCCTGCAAGCATAAAAAATGAAATAAAAGAAGCCTATTTAGATAAAGGAAATAGATATGGTTTTTCAAAAAAATATAACTTACCTGAGTTTACTACAAATCATTTAGATTATGTAAAAACGAATACATTTGAAAATCCTCAAATGGCAGCCGGAAATTTTCCAATTTTGATTTTTTCTCACGGTTTGTATTCAGAAGCAAATGGTTATTATTCGATTATAGAAGAGATTGTAAGTCACGGATTTATTGTTTTAAATATAAATCATACCTACGAAAGCACTGGCTCTTTATTTCCAAATGGAGAAGTTTTATTTTTTAATAAGGAATTTGATCAAAAAAACAATAATGCCCAGATGGCTGAAATTGCTTGGAATGCTTCACAAAACTATGCCAAAGCTAAAAATGATATTGAAAGGCTTAATGCTACAGAATATCTCATAAAAAATTATGCTGGAGCTGAAATAACAAAAAGATGGAGTAAGGATATAACAATAATTTTAAATGAATTGGATAAATGGGAAAATGATTCTTTTTGGTCTAAAGGTGCTGATTTTTCAAAAATTGGCGCATTTGGGCACTCACAAGGAGGTTCTGCAATTGGTCAAGTGCTTTTAGAAGATAACAGGATAATTGCAGGAATTAACATCGATGGAGCTCAATGGGGGAATTTGTTAGATACCACTTTTAACCAACCTTTCTTATGGATTTCCTCTGATTGGCCAGAAGAACATATGAATATTAATAAATTTTCTTATAGAAATCTACCTGACAAAACTTTTAATAAGCATATAGTAAAGAATTCAGGTCATTCAAATTTTATGGACATACCATTAATGGTAAATCTTAAATTTATAAATGAAGCAGGGAGCATTAAACCACACGAAGCATACAGAGAAACAACTAAATTAATTGTAGATTTTTTTTAATAAACACCTACGTAAAGAGTGAAAAACTGGTGCTAACATCACCTATACTCAAGCAGGGGTTTCGTGCTTCGTAGGACAGGAAAGTGGTAAATTTAAAGTTCAGTTTTTCGTAGGAAGTTCAGTGGTTAAAATCCCTGCCTGCGTATAGCTGAGAACCGTTAGTGGCAAGCATAAATAACGACATCATAAAAAACAAAATCAGTATGACAACTGAAAAAATACATACAACAAATTACTACGACACTTTTATTGAAGTAGCCGAAGACACAAAAGTTTCTTGCGGGACAAAACCACCTTTCAAAACTGACAATAAAACCATTGCTGAAATGCAATATGAATTACTTGTGGACAATCCTTACAAATTCACTTCGGACGAAATATTTTTCAAGTGTTTGCAGACCGAAACGACTTAACAAAAGTAGAATATAAACAAGCACGACAACAATTTTTCTCAAAAGGACAACCTTGCTTTCGTTCATCACCATTGACAAAAACTTATGGATTTGGGGTTCATTCTGACAGTAACGGAAAAGTTGCGATATTCGGAATGGAAACTGAACAATACGAGAAATTTCAGACCGACCCGAAAATTAAAAAAGTAAAAGCAATGCGAACATCTAAGAAGTAATAAAATGGAAACACATCACAAAATTCAATATCGGACGACAATCAACGCACCACTTGAAAAAGTATGGGAAGCATTGACAAATTCTGAAATAGTAAAACAATACTTTTTCGGGACAAACTTGGTGACAAGTTGGAAAGTTGGCGAACCAATCATTTTTCAAGGAGAGTGGGAAGGACAAAAATATCAAGACAAGGGAGAAGTGCTTGAATACGAACAAAACAAACGACTTGCATACTCATATCTAAGTAATTGGAGCGGAAAAGAAGACTTGCCCGAAAATTATTTATGGGTTTGTTATGAAGTTAAAGCAGACGGAGAAAAAACCGAATTAACTATTCATCAAAGCAATTATGACGAAGAGAGAGCCAAACATTCAGAAGGAAATTGGGCTTCCATAGTGGATGAGATGAAAAAAATTGTAGAAGCGTGAAAAGAATGCCAGCCACTAACAGGCGTTTGGCTCAATGGCGGGTTCAGTGGTTAATTGAACATTCTACCTCGAATCAACTTTTGTGGTGTATTGACAGTTTAGTGCTTCGAAATCCGCTTCTTCGCCAAGCGCCAAAACCGTTGGCAGAGATTTCAAAAACAGACAACGTAACAATAACAATTATGAAAAAGACAGTATCGCTTCTCGCATTTATTTTTTCTACAATATTGGCTTTTGGTCAGAACATTCCACAAGAATATTTTGACCTTGTAAAAAAGCCGACTCACTTTACAATGCAAAAGACTTTAAAAGTTCGGCATACAAGTACTCTGACGCATTTAAAGCAAATGGTTGGAAAGGATTACCAAACGACAGATATAATGCTGCATGCTCTTGGGCATTGGCAGTAGTTCCAGACAGTGCCTTTTTTCAACTGGACAGAATTGCGACCAAAGCAAATTACACCAACTATGCACATATAATAATTGACCCTGACCTAAACTCATTGCACAACGACAATCGTTGGAAACCTTTACTTGAAAAAATTAAGGAGAACAAAGAAAAGGCAGAAGCTAACTTGAACAAACCTTTGGTTGCAATGCTTGACAGTATTTATATTGAAGACCAAACATATAGAAAACAACTTGATGGAATTAAGAAAAAATATGGTTGGGATTCAAAAGAGATGAAAGACCATTGGAAAATCATAAACGAAAAGGATTCCATAAATTTAGTAAAGGTAAAATCTATACTTGACAAATATGGTTGGTTGGGCGCAGACGTAGTTGGTGGACAAGGAAATTCAACTTTGTTTCTCGTTATCCAACATTCTGACCAAGCAACACAAGAAACGTATTTACCAATGATGAGAGAAGCCGTAAAAAATGGCAAAGCTCAAGGTAGTAGTTTAGCTTTACTTGAGGACAGAGTTGCTTTAGGTCAAGGGAAACGACAAATTTATGGAAGTCAAATTGGTCGAGACCCTGAAACACAAATTTCTTATGTACTACCATTGGAAGACCCCGACAATGTTGACAAGAGAAGAGCCGAAGTAGGACTTGGACCTTTGTCTGAATACTTAAATCGTTGGCAAATAAAGTGGGACGTTGAACAATATAAAATGGACTTACCAAAACTTGAAGAAAAGACGAAGCGAAAATAAAAACCTCTGCTAACACGGGTTTGGCAGTATGGCGGCTGAAGTGCTTCTATGAAACCTTTGTGCAAGGTTCAATATTAGTATTTCTATTGAACTTTTGTGCTAAAAATCCGCCACATCGCCAAGCCCTGCCCGTTATGCCTCACTGTAAAGAAAAAACGGGAAATTGAAACTAAACGACAAGTAGGTACGTTGTAATTACATGAATGTAAAAATCAGATAAATATGCAAGTTTCAATAATTCAAGTGGGTAACTCAAAAGGGATTAGATTAAGCAAAACCCTTTTAGAAAAGTACCAAATCACCGACAAGGTAGAACTTGTTTTGGAGAATGATTATATTGTGCTAAAACCTGTTGCAGAACCCCGAAAAATTGGGAAGAAGCCTTTGCAGAAATGCGTAGAAACGAAGAAGACAAATTGCTTATTGATAGTGTATTTGAAGACGAAAACTGGGACTAATCTATGATAACCTTTTTGCAGTATGACATTGTGGTTGTCAATTTAGACCCAACCGTAGGAAGTGAAATCAAGAAAAAGCGACCTTGTGTTATTGTTTCGCCCAACGAGATGAACAAGCACTTGGCAACAATTGTGGTTTGCCCTATAACTTCACAATCAAAAAAGTATCCAACAAGGGTAAGTTTTGATTTGGAAGGACAGGAGAATTGGATAGTGATAGACCAAATTCGCACCATAGACAAGAGCCGAGTAACAAAAACCATAGGACACTTAGAAGACGAAATCATTGAACAAGTGAAGGAAATCATAAAAAGAAACATACGTGGACTAAAAAACAGCGAAGGCACAACATTATGTTTGCGAAAAGGCAGGCTGAAGTGCTAAATTCAG
>JAAUTG010000039.1 GCA_012031785.1 Saprospiraceae bacterium
AACAAATTCTCACAAATCCCGTAATAACTTTCTAAGCACCAAACTGATTAAAGTAATATCAACTTTTCTTAATTAACGCGCCGCAAAAAATAATAGTAAAAAAAATATTTCACGTGAAGCAGCTATTTCTTGTTATCTTGATAATTATTTCCACTCAACTTGTTCACGCACAAGAAGGTTGGGAAAGTGGTGGTTGGGTAGGTACTGCCCATTACTTTGGTGATTTGAATACCAATTTTGACTTGACTAAACCTGGCTTAGCGGCTGGTGTGGTGTTTAGATACAATTTTAACGAAAGAGTTTGTTTGAAATTTGGAGGTAGTTTTGCTCAAATCAGTGCAGATGATGCGGATTCAGATAATATTTTTGAGCAAGCTAGAAATTTGAGTTTTCAATCCAACGTTTGGGATGGTAATGCACAGTTTGAGTTTAACTTCTTACCCTATGTGCATGGAAGTAAAAACGAGTTTTTCTCGCCTTATTTATTTGCAGGAATGTCTGTTTACAATTTTAATCCGATGACTGAATATCAGGGAGAATTGGTGGAGTTGCGCCCTTTAGGAACAGAAGGACAGTTTCGAGGAGAGGAATATTATTCCACACAAGCAGCACTGGCTTACGGTGGTGGCATTAAGTTATCATTGGGCTACTACTGGAGCATCAACGTAGAAATAAGTGCGCGAAAATTATTTACCGATTACCTTGATGACGTTAGTACCATCTATCCAGACCCAGATGATGTAGAAAATTTTAGAGGTCCTCTGGCAGCAGCACTTACAGACCGTTCTATTGATTTGCCAGGCGTGGAAGAACGCTTCGAACCAGGAAGGCAGCGAGGCAATGAATTTAATAACGATGCTTTTGTTATCTCTAGTGTCAGTATTTTATACTACTTTGGCGACTTGCGTTGCCCTAAAATTTTGAGAAACTAGCCGAGGTAATTCTTCAAGTCTAGTCGTCATGCAAACTTACTTATGAAACAACTTTTACCACTGATAGTCCTACTGGGTTGGATACCTTTGCAAGCGCAAGTTGGTGGAAACCATATCTTCAAATTTCTTGATTTGCCTGCATCTGCTAGGCTAACTGCACTCGGTACGCATTTGATTGCGGTACGCGATGCGGATGTGAGTTTGGCATTCAGCAATCCAAGTACCCTGAATCCCTTAATGCACGAGCAAATTAGTTTTAATCATACTTTTTTTGCTGGCAGATGTGCAACATAGTTATGCAAGTTATGGGCATCATGTTCCCAAATGGCAAACTACCTTTCATGGTGGCGTACAATCCATTAATTACGGAACGTTTCAAGCGGCAGACGTATTTGGAAATGTGAATGGTACGTTCAGAGCGTCCGAGTATGCAATCACTTTAGGAGCAGGCAAGCAACTTTATGAGCGACTATCCATTGGCTTGAACGCTAAGCTAATTAGTTCGCAATTAGAAAGTTACAATGCGTTGGGCATCAGCACAGACATTGGCGCGACCTTCCAAGATACCAGCCGCAATTTCATTATAGCTTTAGTGCTCAAAAACTGGGGAACTTCCCTCAAAAGCTACACGCAAGATTTAAACGAACCGCTCAATAGAGAAATGCAGTTGGGGTTCTCCAAACGCTTGAAATATCTACCTTTCCGTTTCGGTGCGACATATCGGTACTTGAATCGTTGGAATATACTCTATGATGACCCCAATACACAAGAAAATACCTTTTTGCAGGGGGCTTTAGAAGAAACGGACGATAATAATCCTTTTTTAAATAATCTATTTCGGCATTTTACTTTTAATGGCGAATTTTTGTTGGGTAAAGCAGAGAATTTAAGACTTAGAATGGGCTATGACGCGCTTCGTAGTCAAGAATTGA
Organism: Saprospiraceae bacterium; assembly: GCA_012031785.1. Lineage (GTDB taxonomy): Bacteria > Bacteroidota > Bacteroidia > Chitinophagales > Saprospiraceae > JAAUTG01. The sequence goes on from JAAUTG010000039.1 coordinate 1,865, forward strand.
AAGTCAATGACTTGCGCAGTTTAGCTGGATTTTCGTTTGGAGTGGGCGTTAAAGTCAATCGCTTCCGTATTGATTATGGTCAAGGTGTGTATCATTTGGCAGGCAGCAGCAACCACTTTAGCATTTCTACTAATTTATCGGAATTTCGTTGATATTCGGAGTAAAAATTACTGTATTACAAGGCATACAGTTTTCCATTCACCACAGCATACTCGTTTCGTCCATTTTTTCGCAAGAAAAAGGCAGGGTTCGCGTCTAATTTCAACTGATTATTTACTCGCTCATTCATCAACACAAAATGAATCGGCATTTTCTTGTAAATATTCCTGGTGGTGGCAGTTTGCTAACCTTTACAATCAGATAGCCCTCGCGGTGGTATTCACTAAGTTGTTGCTGTTGCGCGTCCATCACGGTTTCAAATACTTTTGGATGCACTTGACCTAGCACCAATTCATAACCTTGCGCAGGTAAACTTTGATAAGCATGAGCAACGGAAATATCACCTAGATAAGCCACATTGCCTTCATAGTAAACGGTTTCTTCGCCTTCTCGCTCCAAGCGATTAATCGCAATATCTAATTTAAAAGTTTGATTGTAAGATTGTACTTGTACCTCTCGCAATATAAGGTCGTATAACCCACTTTTATTGAATGGAATATTTTTGTAGTGATCCAAACTCTGACTAGCGTAGGTTGCTGGGCAATAGATTCTAGGGCAGTCATTAATGCCAAAAAATTCATTTTTCTGATGAATTGCTTTTCTGGATCGTTGTAATGTCCACCAGATTCAATCAAGATAGTACGTGTACCCCATTTTTGAATATTATCTCCAAAAGCTCTTGGCTCGAAAGCATCAGAATACTTAGCCACCTGTCCTGGTAGGTATTTTTGAAGCATTTTGTTCATCACCACAATCAGTTTCATGGCGTCGCCCCTAGTTTCGTTCACTTCTTTTTGTTCGTTGTAGGCGGGTGCCAAGAAAGAAATGGTAGCGGGTTTTGAGGTATTTCCTACTGCATAGTACCTGCTTTGATCATGTAAATTGAATCCCCAAGCTGGCTGCAAGTCGTCCCGTACTTGTTTTAAAATTTTAGATTCTGGATTTTGTAAACGTAGAGCATCGCGATTCAAATCCACGCCCATTGCATTTTGACGCTGAAATCGCTCTGCGCCATCTGGGTTTAGCATAGGAATCATGAAAATGCTTAACTGGTTGAGTAACTGCTTACGAATTGCGTCCAAACCATCTTTTTGTTCAAAGAAATTCATCACATCCATCAATGCCATAGTAGCAGTGGATTCGTCGCCGTGCATTTGCGACCAAAGCAAAACTTTAGTTTTTCCAGTACCTACTTTTACAACGTATATGGCTCTGCCCTCTACAGATTCGCCAGCTTTCGTGACTTTAAAAAGTGGATGGTTACTGCGCTTTTCAATGAGTGGCAATAAATCAGTATGTTTGAAGCGTTTTTGTGTCAACGAAGGCTCGCGGTATTGTTCGTAAGCGGTATTAAGTTGTTGATGTAGTGCGGTTTGTGCGTAGTTAGAAGAGTGGCAAGCCAAGAAAAAAAATCAATATCCAAAAAGGATGTTTCATATTTAGTAAAGGTTTTGACTAGACTGCTTTGATTAGAAACTATTGCATTCAATCAAAATGAATTTGCTTGGCAAATATACACTTTTAGATTTATCTTTCTGACTTTTTGAGTGTTTAAGATAAAATCCCTATCCTTATCATTCATGTTATGCAACTGCTTATTTGGTTATTTGTTCGTAAGGTTATTTGATGAGGTTCTACTTTGAACCTTCCAAATGAAAAGGCTTTCCCTACTTGGATGGAAACCCTATGACTTGAATTGGAAGAACTCAATATAATTGTATTGGGGTAAATAATTAGCATAACTCATAATTTAGTAAATATACACATGATTGTCATAACTGGTGCCGTAGGTTTTATTGGGAGTTGCTTAGTGCGCGATTTAAACGAAAAAGGCTATCGCCAATTGGTGTTGGTTGATGAATTTGATACACCTCAAAAAAATAAAAACCTTGTGGGAAAACAATATGTGATGCAAATTCATCGGGATCACTTGATGGTTTGGTTGGAAACCTACGCCACAAAGGTAGAATGTATCTTTCATCTTGGCGCAAGAACGGACACCACTGAAAAAAGTACCGCTATTTTTGACCGCCTCAATCTTCATTATTCGCAAGCAATTTGGACTTACTGCACGCAGTATCAAATCCCCTTGATTTACGCCTCCAGTGCTGCTACTTATGGTTTAGGTGAACTAGGCTATGATGACCGACACGATTTAATACCGCATTTGAAGCCGCTAAATCCTTATGGCGTTTCTAAAAATGATTTCGACATTTGGGCTTTGCAGCAACATCAGCAACCACCATTTTGGGTTGGACTCAAGTTTTTTAACGTTTATGGACCCAATGAATACCACAAAGGGCGTATGGCTTCTGTGGTGTTTCACGCTATGAAGCAGATAAAAGCAACTGGCGCCATGAAACTTTTTCGCTCTCACCGATTAGATGTAGCGGATGGTCATCAAAGTCGTGATTTTGTGTATGTAAAAGATGTAATTTCCGTGATTTACTATTTTTATCAGCACCGCCAGCAAGTAGAAAGTGGGCTTTATAATCTAGGTACTGGGCAAGCACGCACTTTTGTTGCACTCGTAGAGGCTACTTTTCAAGCTATGAATCGCACGCCCAATATTGGTTCATAGACACGCCTTTGGATATTCGCGACACTTATCAGTATTTTACGGAAGCTAATATGAGTAAATTGCGCGCTTCAGGCTATGAGCAGTCGTTTTACAATTTGGAAGAAGGTATTGATGATTATGTGAAAAATTATTTACTAGAAGAACAAATTTGGTGAGTTGAAGTATTAGATTTTTTAAAGTATTTTACGAAATCAGTATAACAATATACTCATTATCAAAATATTAATAGGTTATGGATTTTTTGCATTTGCATTGCCACACGCAATATTCTTTATTAGATGGTGCTTCTGACATTGGTACAATGATGGATAAAGCGGTTGCCGATGGACAAAAAGGTGTTGCGCTGACCGATCATGGAAATATGTTTGGCGCGTTCAAGTTCGTGGCGGAAGCAAAAAAACGGAAAATCAAACCCATCGTTGGTTGCGAGTTTTACATGGTGGAAGATCGCCACAAAAAAGTATTTACTAAAAACGATAAAGACGAGCGTTTTCACCAGTTACTGTTAGCAAAAAATACAAAAGGCTACGAAAATCTATCCAAACTTTGTTCTCTAGGCTTCATGGAAGGTTTGTATTCCAAATATCCACGCATTGACAAAGAATTGTTGCTTCAATACCATGAAGGGCTAATTGCTACCAGTTGTTGTATTGGTGCAGAAATTCCGCAAGCGATTTTGAGCGGTAAATTGGATAAAGCCGAAGCGCTAATTCAATGGTGGGTTGATTTGCTGGGAGAGGATTTTTACATTGAGATTCAACGACATCGAGGTTTAGAAAACATTGATGGGTTGGGGGTCAGTCAAGAAGATGTCACCCAACAACTACTACTATTTGCCAAAAAAATACAACCTAAAAGTCATTGCTACCAACGATTCGCATTACGTGGAGGAAGACGACTGGGTATCGCATGATATGTTGTTGTGTATCAAACACTTAACAGCATCGTAGAACAAAAAGAACGCTTCCGATTTCCAAGTTCTTGACTTTACTTAAGACGAAGGACGAAATGGCGCGTCTCTTCCACGACTTGCCTGAAAGTTTGGACAATACCCTTGAAATTTTTGATAAAGTTGAATCTCTTTCCCTTTACCGCGATGTCTTGCTGCCTGCTTTCCCAATTCCAGAAGGCTTTGCTTCTCAAATTGATTATCTTCGACATTTGACTTACGAAGGTGCAAAAAAAGATACCTTGAAATTACACCCGCTATTCGGGAGCGATTAGATTTTGAGTTATCGGTTATCGAAAAAACAGGCTATCCTGGCTACTTCTTGATTGTCCAAGACTTCACCAACACCGCTCGAAAAATGGGCGTATCGGTTGGACCTGGTCGAGGTTCAGCAGCAGGTTCAGCAGTTTCTTACTGCATTGGTATCACTAATGTTGACCCGATTAAATACGATTTACTATTTGAACGTTTCTTGAATCCCGAGCGTGTTTCCATGCCCGACGTGGATATTGACTTTGACGACGAAGGACGACAGTTGGTCATTGACTACGTAATCGAAAAATACGGTAAAAACCAAGTAGCCCAAATTGTGACTTATGGTACGATGGCGGCTAAATCTTCTTTGCGAGATGTAGGGCGGGTGATGAATATTCCTCTAGTTGAAGTGGACAAAGTGGCAAAGACATTTCCCAACCACTTGCAAGCTAGCCTAGCGAAGGTGTTGAAAAAAGATGACGTTGACCCCAAGCTCAAAGATTTACTCAAATCAGAAGAACTTGATAAAGCGTATCAATTCCGAAAACTATCAGAAGGCGAAGACGACATCGCAAAAATGATTCGCACGGCAAAAAACTGGAAGGCTCTGTCCGCAATACAGGCATCCATGCTTGCGGGGTGGTTATCACGCCTGGCGACATCACTCAGTACGTTCCCGTGAAAGTGGATAAAGAATCTCAAATGCTTGTTACTCAATTTGATAACAGCGTAGCGGAATCTGCGGGCTTATTGAAAATGGACTTTTTAGGGTTAAAAACCCTAACCATCATCAAGGATGCCATCAAGATGATTAAAGAGAACCACAACGTCGAAATTGACCCCGATGAAGTGCCTTTGGACGATGAAAAGACTTATCAACTTTTCCAACGCGGCGAAACGGTTGCCATCTTCCAGTACGAAAGTCCAGGTATGCAAAAGTATATGAAAGAATTAGTGCCAACCACTTTTGCTGACCTCATTGCAATGAACGCACTGTATCGTCCAGGTCCTTTGGAATACATTCCAGAGTTCGTAGATAGAAAGCATGGGCGTAAACCAGTAGTGTATGATTTACCTGAAATGGAAACCTATCTAAAAGAAACACAAGGGATTACTGTTTATCAAGAGCAGGTGATGTTACTTTCCCAAAAACTTGCCAATTTCACCAAAGGTCAAGCTGACGTATTGCGAAAAGGGATGGGTAAGAAACAGAAAGATGTGATTGACAAAATGTTCCCCATGTTTTTGGAAGGTGGTACTCAAAATGGACATCCGAAAGAAATATTAGAAAAAGTATGGAAAGACTGGGAAGCGTTTGCTTCTTATGCGTTCAACAAATCTCACTCCACCTGCTACGCGCTTGTTGCCTTTCAAACTGCCTATTTGAAAGCACATTATCCAGCAGAGTTTATGGCTTCGGTGCTGACACACAATAAAAACGACATTTCTAAAGTCACGTTCTTTTTGAAGGAATGCAAACGCATGGGTTTAAAAGTATTAGGTCCGGATGTTAACGAAAGTGCTTCTGACTTTTCCGTAAATCAAAATGGTGCGGTTCGCTTTGGTTTATCCGCATTGAAAGGGGTAGGGGAAGGACCCGTAGAAGCTGTCCTAGAAGAACGCAAAAAAAGAGGTAAGTTCAAAAATATCTATGACCTTGTGCGTCGTCTCAATTTAGGAGCAATTAACAAGCGCGTGATGGAAAGCCTTGCACTTGGCGGTGCTTTGGATTGTTTTGAGGATATTCATCGCGCACAATACTTCAAAGAATCCGATAAACACGATACATTCTTAGAGCATTTGTTAAAATATGGTATTGCCTATCAAGGTCAAAAACTACAGTCCGCCACCTCCCTTTTCGGTTTAGCAGAAGAAACAATGGTACAAGAACCCAAAGCTCCCAAAGAAGAACCTTGGAATTTACTTCAAAAACTCAACAAAGAGAGGGACGTGACAGGTATTTACCTCACTGGTCATCCGCTCGACGATTACCGCGTAGAAATCGAAAACTTTACCACTTGTGGCTTGGATGAAGTGCAGGAATATTATGGTCGAGATGTACGATTAGCTGGTATTGTGATGGAAGTAAAGCACTTAATCAGCAAAAAAGGAACAGGTTGGGGTAGTTTTTCGATTCAGGATTACAACGGTTCGCTCGATTTTAATTTGTTCGGAGACGACTACCTGAAATACAAAGCCTTTTTTGAGGAAGGACAGTGTTTATTCCTTAAAGGACGATTTGAGCAAAAATGGAACAGCGAGGAATTTCAGCTAAAAATTACAGACATTACCACCCTTGAAAACATTAGCGAACAACTAACGCGAGAAATTACTTTAAAGCTAGGTGTAGAACAACTCACAGTGGATTTACTCAGCTCCATTGATCATCTTTGCCACACTCATCAAGGAAAACATGCACTGCGAGTGGTACTTTTTGACGCGACAAACCAATCCAAAATTGAATTAAAATCCAAGAAAGTTACCGTTCATGCCAACACCGATTTTGTAGAAGCGTTGGAGTATTTAGGGATACAGTATAAGTTAAACTAAATATAGTAATTACCTTAAACTAAACTACAAAGCCACATTACTTACACCATCGCCGTTCCTATCACCACTGTTGATGCAAGAAAAACGGCTGCTCTTTTCTCCTTCACCATAGAGAAAAGTATAGAAATGACTTTATTGATTCTTGATACGCAATTTTTACTTTTCAAAGACGAACGTTACACATAAATTAAAAATTTGACTCCACCTAGGATGGCAAACGTTGGTATTGCTAGGATAGTCACAAAAATTTTTACTTTCATTTTCATGGTAATCAACTCAAGCATGGTATATATAAACCACTATTTGATACTTTAATTCTGTTTTTCTTTTAATAAGCAAGATAATGTACTTAAACACAATACTTTACATTTATTGTTGCCACTAAAATTAACCTTTAAATTACATTCAAGTAACATTCCACGCCTAGCTTTGCCTATTATTTACTAATTAAAACATACATTCGTATGAAATTACTCACTCAATTGTTATTGACTGTCTTCTTGGGCATGGCGGTTTCTACCTTGTTCGGTCAAGGGGTTACTACTGCTTCAATGCTTGGTAAGATTACTGATCAGGCTGGAGAGGAACTGATTGGTGCAAACATTATAGCACTACATACACCTTCTGGTAGTGCATACGGAAATGCCACAGATGCAAGTGGTTACTTCCGCATGACCAACATGCGTATTGGTGGTCCTTACACAATTACAATTTCTTATACTGGTTATCAAGATTTTGTACAAGAAGGTGTCTATTTGACTTTGGGTCAAACCTTTAAATTAGATGCTAAACTGTCAGAAACAGCTACCGAATTGGCAGGTGTGGAAGTAGTAGCTGCGGCTTCTACTATCTTTGATGGTAATAGAACAGGGCAGGAAACTGTAGTGGACGAAGAATTAATCAACAATCTTCCTACTATCTCGCGTTCATTGGCGGATTTTGCACGCTTGAATCCATTGGTCAGCATTGACGAAGGTACAGATGGTTTTTCTTTCAATATTGCAGGTCAAAACAATCGCTATAACGCTATTTATATTGACGGTGCTGTAAACAACGATGTATTTGGTTTGTCAGGTTCAGGTACAGATGGTGGTCAGACAGGTGCTGGTCCTATTTCTATTGATGCAATTGAGCAAATTCAAGTATCTGTTGCGCCTTTTGATGTTCGTTTAAGCGGTTTTGCAGGTGGTGCAGTGAACGCGGTTACTCGTTCTGGTACTAACGAAATAGAAGGCTCGGCTTACTATTTCTTGAGAAACCAAGATTTTGCTGGTAAAACGCCAATTAATGACTTAGAAGATGACGAAAGAACAAAATTGAATGACTTTACTGCACAGACTTCTGGTTTTAGAATAGGTGGTCCGATTATCAAAAATAAACTCTTCTTCTTTGCTAACGCAGAATTTCAGCGCGATGAAATTCCAGAACCTTTTGAGTTTGCTAACTATATTGGTAATGCCACAGCCGCTGATTTGGAGGCGTTGCGCAGTAAATTAAAAGATTTTGGCTACGATCCTGGTACTTTTACCGACAACACGACCACGTTAGATAAGAATTTCTTTTTGTTAAAGTTAGATTGGAACATCAACGCAAACAACAAATTGTCTATTCGCCACTCGTTGAACGATGTTGACAATTTGGAAGCAAGAAATTCTACGCCAACAGGTATTCGTTTTGAAAATGGTTCAGAGTTCTTTCCATCTGTCACAAACAACACGACTTTGGAATTGAATAGTGTATTTGGTTCTAAGTTTTCTAACAGTTTGAAAGTTGGTTTCAAGCGCGTAACCGATGACCGCGACGTACAAGGGCAAGATTTCCCATTTGTTACTATCCGCGATGGTTCTGGACAAATCCAATTTGGTGGAGAAGAATTTTCTACTGCCAACCGACTAGACCAAGACGTAATCACGTTGACGAATGACTTTCAGATTTTCTCTGGTCGTCACCAAGTTACTATTGGTACACAAAGTGAATACTTCGATGTAGGTAACTTATTCATTCGCCAAAACTTTGGTTCTTACCAATACAACACTTTGGCGCAGTTCTTAAACGATGAACCTGCTACTGTTTATGACCGCTCTTTTTCTCAAGTGGATAACGTAACGGGTGATGAATCAAAAGCAATTGCTGCTTTCACAGGGTTACAATTGGGTTTTTATGTGCAGGATGAATTTCAAGCTACTGACAATTTGAAATTAACAGCTGGTGTGAGAGTTGATGTGCCTATCTTTTTTGATGATGTACCTGAAAATGCTGCTTTCAATTCTACTACTATTCCTTTGCTTGAAAGTTTCGGCTATGACTTACAAGGAGCAAAAACAGGTTCATTCGTGAAGCCACAATTATTATGGTCGCCACGTTTAGGCTTCAACTGGGACGTAACTGGAGACCGCTCTACACAAGTGCGTGGTGGTATTGGTATTTTCACAAGCCGTCAGCCACTTGTTTGGTTCGGTGGTGCTTACAACAACTTTGGTTTCAACGTTGGTGGTACTAGAATCAACGGTCGCGTGGTATTCAATCCAGATGTGAACCAGCAGCCTGTTGGTGTGGACGCTGAAAATAACTTAATTACACAAGTTGATTTGCAAAATCCTAGACCATCTGGTCAAATTGACCTATTTGCTGAAGATTTCAAACTTCCTCAAATTTTGCGCTCAAATTTAGCAGTTGACCAAAAATTACCTTGGGGCTTAGTAGGTACTTTAGAGGGTTTATTCACTAAAAACATCAATAACATCTTCTATCAGGCATTGAACTTGAAGCCTTCTACGGAAACGCTTACTGGTACTGGTGACGACCGCCCAATTTTCAACTCTAGTGCATCGGCACAGATTGACCCTACTTACACAGGTATTTTCTTAGGTTCTAATACCAGCGAAGGTTACTCTTACAATATTGCAGCTACGTTGGCTAAAAACTTTGACAAAGGATTTTCCGGTTCGGTTTCATACTCTTACGGTGATGCGTTCTCTGTATTAGATGCAACTAGTTCACAGAATAATTCGCAGTGGAGAGGTTACAAAAACGTAGCAGGAAGAAACGAAATTCGCGATGCAGAACGTTCTGTATTCTCAGCAGGACACCGCGTATTTACGAACTTAACATATCGCATTGAATACGCTAAATTCGGTGCAACTTCTATCACAGTTGCTTACAACGGTCAGTCAGGTCGTCCATTTACGCACGTAATCACAGAAAACGGATTTGGTGGTATGGTAAACGATGGTGCGTTTAATAACGCCAATCAGATTTATGTACCAACGGGTCGTAATGACATTATTTTGAGAGATGTTACAGTAGCTGGTACAACTTATACGCCAGACCAGCAGTGGACTATTTTGAATCAATATATTGAGGACAACGACGATTTGTCAGAAAACAGAGGTGGTTATGCAGAGATTATGGGTTCAAGAGTACCTTTCTCTAATATTATAGACTTGAAATTTGCACAAGATTTCTTCATCGAAGGTGCGAAAGGCAAGCGTAATACGCTACAATTAACACTTGACATCTTCAATTTCTCTAATTTATTGGGTAACTTATTTGGAGAAAACGAATGGGGTGTATTGTATGGTAACTCTTTCGGAGACTACGAAGTGGTAAGATTCGCAGGTTATGAAACAGGAACAAGAAACCCAACATTCACTGTTGACCCACGTATCCTACAAGGTCAGGATTTGTGGCAAAATGACAGAATTGATACAGGTCGCCTTCGTTCTTCAAGATGGCAGATGCAAGTGGGAGTAAGATACTTGTTTAAGTAACTCACATGAAGCGTATTGTCGGAGTGTCTTTGAGTTGAATGTCGTTAACTGAGTAAAATTTTACTATCATTGATGGTGTAATTTTAGTATTTTTTAATATACAAGTTATCGAAAATGAGTGTTTAGTGTCGGTGTAACTGTCAGTCACACCGACACTATCGCGCTTGAGTTGACGACATTCGACTATCAGTCACTCCGACAATTTTTTATAAATTGCTGTAATACAGTTAGTTTATTACTATTTGATGGAAAACCAAACTGGGTCTGCATTTCCAAACTCTCCATTGTAATTAATTGTAATTTCTTCTCCTGCTTTGATGTCCCTTGAAGACATAAAATCCATCGTTTGATTTTTGTAATCAATCACGTAATAAGCGTTTGGATGTATAGCATGATTATACACCGAGCCATAACCAAGTACAATAACCGCTTCTTCTTGTTCCTCTCCCCAAAGGTAGTAGTAATCATGCAGCACTGTGCCATGAATGATTTTTACTTGATCGTGTGGAATGTGAATAACAGGACAAATTTCAATTAAAGAACCTTCTTCAATGTCTTCTGAAGTAAAAATACCGCGCCCGTGCATAGGGCTTTCTGCAAAATAGATGCAAGGAATACGTTGCATAGTGATGAGATATGAGTTGTAAGATGTAAGTTATGAATTATGAGCGTAAATTGGCTTATTGTGTAGATGAAATAGATAAGTAACGTTTAGAATTGTAGCAGTAACAACAGTGCCATAGCATTCGAGCCGATAATATCTTTCAGACTTTTTAATGCCGTGGAGATAAGATTTCTAGCCGATTGATAATTGATTCCCATGACTTCACAGATGGCAGCATAATCCATGCCCATTTGATTACTTGAGATAAATTACTTCTTTTTGTCGTTTGCTTAATTGTGACATAGCGTTTTGTAACTGAATTTGCTGTTCCTCCGAAAGTTCTTGAGCGATAAGTTGCTGATCAATAGCTATTTCTACATTAAAGTCATAATCTTGAGAAGATTCGCTCAACTCTAATTTGCCTTTTTGGTTTCTTGTCGAATAATTTTTCGGCGCAGTGCTACGAGCAAGTATCGCTTGATGGCATCTGTTTCGCCTAGTCCTGTCCGATTTTTCCAAAGCTCTATAAACAAATCTTGAATACAATCTTCCACCAACTGTATATCTTCAGAAAACTTGTATCCATAGCGCAGCAAATCGTTGATATACATTTTGTATATAGTTTCCAGCGCTACCTTGTCACCTTCTTTGAGTCGCTTCCACAGTGAAAAATCGGTCATATTAATGGCGTATTCAAGTATGCTGCTATTTTAACATATTTATTGTAAGCTGTAAATTATAAACTATGAGTTAGTTGTTCGATAATGAGCATGTTAAAAAAGATATACTTTATTGGTAGTGCTTTCACCAGCCCATTATTTATGTTGTGGTGAATTATTTTGCAAAACAGTGCCATAGACCTGAACAACTAAATTCAAAGGACAAAATTAGCGTTCCTCGAACAAATTCCATAATTTTGATTTTGTGAGATGTTCAAAGGCAGAAAAAGTATTCACAGTCAAGAGTTTTGGGCGACGCTCATTTCCCAAGGTTTGACATTCATAAACCAATACCGTGATGTTGGATTCTTCCATATTTTTAGAGCGATAAGGAAGGTTCGCCAGACGAGGTGGTAGGTTATTCAACTTGCTTGATGTCCTACTTGAAGTAGATAAATCATAGTCAATTTCGTTAAAATCAGAATAATATTCGTTGGGAGCAGCTTCTACATAAAAAACAAACATTCGGAATAAACCACTTTCAGGCATATACAAGCTGTTCACGTAGTTCTCAAAAGACAAACTTTGATTGAACGTAATTTTAGAGGGATACCGATACTCAAGGGCTTTGGAAGTTCCGTTGCTATTAATATGTTCCATCTGGGTAGCAATCATAAATCCATTCTCAAACTCAAAATAACCCCTGTTCGCATAACCTTGTGCTTCTAAAGCATTATTAATAATCCGTTCCACAGCTCCAAGTGTTTGAGAACCACTAAAAAACGAAGCGGGTAGGTTCAATTCAGAAGATGCAACAGGCAAAAGTGCGGAAAAGCGTTCTTTAGCACTAGAACTCACGATGTTTTCTTCTTCTACTTCCTCCGTAAAATTAGTCACATTGAGCAAATTGCTTTCCCTTTCCAACGCATAATCGGCGGGGCGCAATAAAGTTGTACTACTTTGAGTATTTTCGTTGGGCATAATGATTTTATCTTCATTGTAAGGGTCATATTCATATCGCTGATAGGTTCTTTCTGTACTTTCCAATGCGATTGAACTCTTGGAATCATCAGGTCTATCAATATCTTCAATTTCCGTATTACTAAACACTAAATCCCAATCCATACAATTTTGAGTTTCTTGGGCTTCCAAATGGACGTATATCCTGTCACTTATTCGCTGGTTTTGAGTATAGATGATAATTTCAAAATTATCTAATGATTTTACAATTTTCCAACTCACGATACTGTTTTCTTGGTATCCTTCTGCACCTTCGCTGTCTTGTTGCCAGTAATGTACTAATTCGTACATCACAGTTCCTATCACTTTTGAAGCTAATTCATCTGCTTCAATTTCTTCTTCCAACACTGGGCAGTCTAACGGAACATAGTTGGGCACGCCAGTTTTTTGCACAAAAGCGTGTATTTCAAAATACGCTGGAGTCTCTTGCGCTTGCTGCGCATTCAAGGACATGGACAATAAACCTTGTAAAAAAAGAATAGTAAGTATCTTTGTTCTCATATCAGCATCATTATTCAATGGGCAATATTAGGATAAAATATTGAAAGATTTAATATTTTAACAATTTGTAACAAATTGGTTTGTGGTGAAGTATTTTCTATCTGCTTATCTATCATCACACAACATTATGCTATAACACGACAGCATCTTGTCAAATATTCACTTTCCCTTCCTACTCTACTAAAAAGTTCTTTCCTTTGCACTAAAGTTTCGCCTATTTTGCGACTTAACTATTTCACAATTCAATAATTTTTTATCATGCCATTCATTTCGAATAGAGGAAAAAAAGTGCCTTTATCGCCATTCCGAAAATTAATTCCATTGGCGGAGGCAGCAAAAGCAAAAGGTAAAAAGGTGTATCACCTCAACATTGGTCAGCCTGATATTTTAACACCAGCCGCCGCTGTTGCCGCCTTACAGAACGCCTCTATTCCAATTATCGAGTATAGCCCAGCAGAAGGCATACTTTCTTATCGCAAGCGATTGGTAGATTATTACCGTCGGTTTAATATTTCAGTTGACCCTAGCCAAATTATTGTCACCACAGGCGCATCCGAGGGGCTACAACTTCTCATGTACGCTTGCTTCAATCGCGGTGATGAAGTAATTATCCCTGAACCATTTTATGCCAATTACAACGGTTTTGCACAAATTGCGGATGTCGTGATTCGTCCCATCACTTGTAGCATAGAAACAGGGTTTGCTTTGCCAAAAGTAGAAGATTTCGAGCGCATGATTACGCCGCGCACCAAAGCCATCTGTATTACCAATCCCAACAATCCAACAGGATGCTTCTACGACAAAGCTACCCTGGTGCAGTTAGGGCAATTAGTGAAGAATACGATTTATATCTTATTGCAGATGAAGTATATAGAGAATTTTGTTACGATGGTAACTCGTTTTTCTCTATTCTTAATTTAGAAGGTGCAGAAGAAAATACAGTGGTTGCAGACTCCATTTCCAAGCGTTATAGTGCTTGTGGTGCAAGAATCGGAGCGATTGTAACGAAAAATCAAGCATTACTCGATACCGTTAACCTGTATGCTAAATTGCGATTAAGTCCTCCCACATTGGGGCAAATGGTGGCAGAAGCCATGATAGACCACACAGAAGCCTACTTGGAAGAAGTAGCTGCCGAATATGATCGCCGCAGATTGGTGGTGTACGAAGCACTTTCTAAGATGGAAGAAGTGGTTTGTTATAAGCCAGGAGGTGCGTTTTATTGTTTTGCTAAATTCCCTATTGACGATGCAGACCATTTCTGTAAATGGTTGCTGACTGACTTTGACTATCAAGGAAGTACCGTAATGTTGTCGCCGGGCGCTGGTTTCTATGCTACACCCGAATTAGGGCAGCAGGAAGTCCGAATCGCGTATGTTTTAAATACAAACGCTTTAACTGAAGCTATGGAATGTTTAAAACATGCTCTGAAATCTTATCCGTACCGAGTGCCAGTAGAACAAGGGATGTTGACTATATAGTAGCTTTCAGAACTTCCAAAGTCTTCAAAACTTTGGAAGTTCTGAACAACCAACGAGCAACTGTATAACACCATTCAAATATTTTTTCACAAAACAAAACTTTAAACAACATGGAGAAGCATAGCCGCTTGGCACTATCTCGTCGTAGTTTTATCAGCACCACTGCTACTTTAGTAACAGGATTAGCTGTTTCACCCAACCTAATTGGTGCCCCGAATATCATCAAGAATTACAATAAGCCTAATTCGCTCATCAATGGCGTTCAGATTGGCGTGATTACATATTCGTTCAGAAGTATGCCAGACCAAAGCGCAGAAGCCACTTTAAAATACGTGTTGGAAAGTGGAATCAGTGCAATTGAACTAATGGGAGAGCCTGCTGAATCCTTTGCGGGAAGCCCTCAAAGCAAAGTGGATCGCCGCAAATTGTTCCAATTGAGAAGAGCAAAAGGCAATGGTGAAACCTTGACGGAAGAACAGGTGAAGGAATTGGACGACCTGAATGCACAGGTCAAAGCCCACAGTCAGGCATTGGCGACATGGCGTACCGAAGTTACGATGGATAAATTCAAGCAATTCAAGCAATTGTACAAAAATGCAGGTGTTCAAATTTATGCGTTCAAACCTAGTACCTTTGGGATGGACAACACCGATGCAGAAATTGATTATGGTTTTCGTGCTGCCAAAGCACTTGGCGCGAGTCATGTCACACTAGAGCATCCCAGCAACGACGCGCATACCTTGAAACTTGGTAAAATGGCAGCTAAACACAAAGTAGCAGTTGCTTATCATGGACATGAGCAACAAACGACTACATTTTGGGATACCGCCTTACAGCAATCGAAGTTCAACGCGATGAACCTCGATTTGGGTCATTATATTGCGGCAGGCAACACCGATGCTTTGAATCTGATTCAAGCGAAGCACAATCGCATTTTAAGTATGCACACCAAAGACCGACAAACGCCAGTGAACGGCAAAAAAAATCTGGTTTGGGGTACAGGCGATACGCCTATTACAGAAGTGCTTCGCTTGATACGCGACCAAAAATACAAGTTCCCTGCAACCATCGAATTGGAATATGAGATACCTAAAGACTCTGATGCCGTGAAGGAAGTAACAAAATGTTTAGAGTACGGGAAGAAAATACTGGCAGGATAGTGCTACTTTGGCTATTACAGGTTTAAAATATTTGGTCGGAGCGGACTAAGGCAGCTAACATTGCTTTAGCTCGCTCGCTTTGTGAAGCCTAGACCAATAGTTGGCAGGTATTCTATTGCTACTGTAGTGTTCCAGGCTACATATTAACGCCAATTCATATTTATTTCATTTCGATTCTTCTAACTTCTATATTAGTTATTCCGTCAGCGATTACTTCTTTCCAAAATACACTTTCTAAAACCCAACCAGTGTTATGAATTCTTGAAACTATTTCTACTAAATTTTTTAAATCCATGAATTTTTCTCGTCCAATAAACTCTTGTCCCATGCCCTCTAGCATTTCTTTAAAATAATTAAAAGTTGTCTCTGTTAATTGCTCAGAATTTACTTCTTGAATTGAGCGAATTATATATTGATCATTTTCAGCGTCTAATTTTTCAAGCGTTATTGACACCTCAGTATCAAAAGGCTTACTATTGTCATAAAGGTTATGAGTCTTGATTTGTCCAGTTACAGTTTCATTGAGAACAAATTTTCCCCCATTAAAATTATGAAATTGTTGGGCATCTTGTATTGCAGAAGCTTCTACAGAAGATTTAGTAGAGTACATGCCTTTCATCTTTTCAAAAATTTTCTCCATTTCAGGTAGCTCACCAAAATCGTTCTTCAGACTGTCGAGAGAAGCTGCCATGTAGTCTCTTACTTCTTCCCAATTTTCAACTGACTCAATAACTCCTAGTGCGTCTGTTTTTATGTTTACTGCAATATCTTCTGCCGCAGTCGCTAGCTTCTGCACAATCGGATTTTTTGAGTCGGATTTAAAATCCTTATAAAACCACTTTATTGTATAGGAGTTTTCGGTTGAATCAATCACGGATACTTCTACATTATAGGTGATGGTTTCATTTGAAATGTATCGCTTTCAGTATATTGAAATTTCTGCAAACTCACGGCATACTCATACTTTTCTCCCAAGTTCCAATAGGAAATAACCTGAACGCTTGAATCTTGGAAATTTATCTGTGCTTTGGTAATTGAAACGGTTAGCAGTAAAAAAAATAAAATTTTAAATTTCGATGTTTTCATATTTTATCATTTATACATTATAGCAAGCGTATTGACGACGTAGCTGCTTTCCTAGTTACAAAACTTAGTGGAGTTGCACTTACTTCCCTCTTCAAAGTGCTACTTGAAGCCATAGTATTCAAATTGTCTGCGGTATTTTCCTACAAAAATAAACCCATTCCACTGAATACCCAAGTTATTCTGATTTTTCACTCAAAAGGTTAAAAAACATTATTGCTCTCCATAGTACCTACAGCCTTTTTAGCAGCTTTATTAAACCGATTGATAAAGGTACAATGCTGACAAAAATCCTCCACTAAGATGCCATTCAAAAATCCGTTTCTCATTTTGACAAATCTTTCGCTATTTAGAATGTCTTTCAAAGATTGCTCTTTGACGTTACCCAAATTGATAACTGCATTTTTGTCTAAGCAACAAGGAACGACCGAGCCGTCGGCGTGTATGCCAATATGATGAACTGCACCATGACAACGCCCTTTTGTGCCTTGATGTGGCAGTAAAAAGGAGGGCCATTCAAAACGAGAATCAAAATGCAGGTAAAGTCTATTCCAGATTCTTTTGGATTTGATTGCACCTATTTCGAGGTTTCTATTGATGGTAATGTTAAAATAGGTTTCTATTCTTGTGAATATATCTTCATTGTCAGCATCGTGGCTTTGTTGATTCCACAATCTAAAGTTAGTGTACAGGGTAGGTCTTAGCTCATGAGCCGATTGTACGAAGTCAAATATGGGCAATAAATAAGGTTCAATATCTCGATTTGGAAAATTATCTTTAAACGCTTGTAATGAAAAGTTGACTTGCCGAATACAATTGGAGTTGATGAGCTGTTCTTTGTACTTTTTAATCAGGATTCCGTTGGTTGTTAGTTCGATTTGGGTATTATGTTGCTCACAAATATCTAATATCTGCAAAAACTTGGGATGCGCGAGTGGTTCTCCCATCAGGTGCAGACAGATGATTTCAGCTAGAGGTGCTACTTGTTTCAAGATGGCTTCAAACTCGTTAGGGTTCATTAATTGCTTGTCTTTTTCGACCACAGGCAAAAAGAACACTGCACGTTGCAGATATTGGATATTTCTAAGTAGATTCTTTTGAACATAGATTAATTCCCGCTATAAAAAACTAGCTGTTAAAACTCAACTTTCTTTTGATTCAGTTACTATGCTTTTGTTTTTTTGGGGTTCTTCCTGTTGCTACTACGACAACATTATCGTTAAATTCACTACCGCCCATCATTAGCCTCCTCAATAGCTGCCATCAAAGCACCGAGTTTATTTTGCACTTCTTGTACTTCGTCGTCTTCGTTGCTTTTAAAAACGATACCGCCACCAGCTTGGAAGAACAGTACATTGTCTTTAGCTAAAAAAGAGCGAATCAAAATGGCTTGGTTCATGTCACCATTAAATTCGATGAAACCGATGGCACCGCCGTAGTAGCTTCGGTTTTGGTTTTCGTATTGATTGATGAGTTGGATGGCTTTGTATTTGGGCGCACCAGAGAGCGTGCCTGCTGGAAAAGTATCCCCAAAAATTTGAATGGGGTTGGCATCTGAAGGCAGGTGACCTTTTACGGTGGAGACAATGTGGATGACATGGCTAAAATATTCGATTTCCTTGAGTTTTTCGATTTCCACGCGCTCAGAATGCCTGCCTAAGTCGTTGCGTGCTAAATCAACAAGCATAATGTGTTCTGCGGTTTCTTTAGGGTCTTGTAGGAGCAGTTTACCCAGTTCCTGGTCTTTTTCCCAGTCGCCCGTTCTGCGGTACGTGCCAGCTATGGGATTTACTTTCGCCACGCCTTGCTGGATAATCATCTGTGCTTCAGGAGAAGAACCAAATATTTTGTAGCCGCCGAAGTCAAAATAAAATAGATAGGGCGAAGGATTGATGCGCCGTAAAGCGCGATATACGTTAAATTCATCGCCCTTGTAGGGCTGTTGAAACTGGCGCGAGAGTACAATCTGGAATACATCTCCAATTTGGCAGTGGTATTTTCCTTTTTTTATCAATTCGCGGTGTTCCTCGTCGCTTAGGTTGCTGGTCTTTTCTCCTGCTTTTTCAAAGGGATAAGTGGCAAAAGTTGGTTTAGCAACTAAGGTTTCTATTTTTTCAAAATCTGCGACCTCGCCTTCTTGCAGGTTCTGAACCACATAAACCAGTTGCCGAATATGGTCAGTGACAATCACATAGCGGTACAAAGAATATAAAATGTCGGGAATATCCATTTTTCGCTTCGCTGCTGGAAACTCAAGGGTGTCAAAATACTGCACACTATCGAAAGTAGAGTAGCCAAAAAAGCCATTTACGACGCGCTTTTCTGCCACTGACTGTACGTCAAAAGCGTTGAATGAATGCCTGAAAAAGTTCAGAAACATCCAACGGATGTTGCAGCACTTGATGTTGCGTGTCGCCGTTAGGAAACGTTTGTACTATCTGATTTTGTTGTACTTTAAAGGAGGCGATAGGGTCTAAAGCAATAATAGAACGCGCGTTGCGCTCATTGATGTGGTAATTGCTTTCCAGTAGAATCGGGTTGAGAAAATGATCTCGCAATTTGAGGTACAAACTAACAGGCGTGTCAAATTCGACAGTATGCTCGATATGAGCGGTATGCAGTTTAATTTTTTCGGACATGATAAGGATTTTGAACCGTTTGAGCGGTCGAAAAGGCTTTTGAAGTCGTTAAGCCTTCAAAAGCCTGAAGCGTTAAGTCAATTATCGCTTGCGGTACATCACTTCTTTTACCGCCTTGATGATTTTTTCAGGATTTGGCATGTAAGCCTCCACGAAAACTGGAGCATAAGAGAGCGAGGTATCTGCGGCATTCACTCTTGTCACTGGGGCATCCAAGTAATCGAAAGCATATTTTTGAGTAGCATAAGCCACTTCCGCAGAAACACCAGCAAAGGGCCAAGATTCATCCACGACCACTAAACGATTAGTCTTCTTGACAGAGGCTACAATGGTAGCGTAGTCCATAGGTCGGATGGTACGCAAGTCAATAACTTCCGCAGAGATACCTTCTTTTTGTAATTCTTCCGCAGCTTTTAAGCATTCGAGTACCATTTATTGAAACTTACCAATGTTACGTCCGTACCGGGTCTGCGAATTGCAGCGACACCAATCGGTACAAGGTACTCGCCATCAGGAACTTCTCCTTCGTGCCCGTATAGCATTTCGGACTCCATCATACAGATTGGGTCGTTGTCGCGTATGGCAGTTTTCAACAAGCCTTTAGCATCGGCAGGGTCAATGGTAGAAATTACCTTCAAGCCAGGTACATTGCCCAACCAACTTTCAAAAGTTTGGGAATGTTGTTGTGCCAACTGACCTGCTGCACCAGAAGGACCGCGAAAAACAATAGGACAAGCAAACTGACCTGCGGATTGGGTTAAGGTTTTAGCTGCATTGTTTACGATTTGGTCGAATGCCAATACCGCAAAATTCCAAGTCATAAATTCTATGATTGGGCGCAAACCGTTCATAGCAGCACCTACGCCAATACCTGCAAAGCCCAACTCCGCAATTGGAGTGTCAATGACGCGCTTAGCACCGAACTCATCCAATAACCCTTTGGTCACTTTGTAAGCACCGTTGTATTCTGCCACTTCTTCTCCCATGATGAACACGTTTTCATCGCGGAGCATTTCTTCGCGCAT
>JAAUTG010000316.1 GCA_012031785.1 Saprospiraceae bacterium
TTGGTGCCGCTGAAACTGGAATTCTATCAGTTTATTCTGTTTATTATTATTATCGCTGCTTTTGTGCAGCTTTTTAGAGATGATTATTGACCGGTATTCTCCGCGTATATTCTGGCTCTGGGGGATTTTTTCTGCCGCTGATTATCAGTTAACTGTGCGATCCTGGGTGCGGTATTGTGATGGTAATTCGCGAGTGTATTTTATAAATCCTTTTGGATCTGCCATCGTATTTTATTTTTGGTCGCGCAGCGATTAAAAGCAAGTGTTTTAATCGCTGCACTCGATTATCTGTTTTAAAAATGACTTTGATTTCACTAGAATAGTACCTAGCTAAGCATAGTTTAATATCAGTTACTAGGCTGCTCCTGCTTGCGATAAGAGTTCTTGGGCTTTCATTTCCATTTTTCTTCTCCCTTGCAATACTGCTTTGTAATCAATTGGCATCACTTTTACAAAATACATTTTTTGTTGTTCCCAATTTTCTAGTATGGTTTTCGCCACTTCGCTTTTGGTGAAATGCAGATGGCGATGAATCATGTTGTGCAACATCATAAAATCCTCTTCCTCCATTTCGTCCAACAGTACCATTTCCTGATTCACTAGTCGCTCGAACTTATGGTTTGGATTGAATACATAAGCAATACCACCGCTCATACCAGCGGCAAAGTTTTTACCCGTCTCCCCCAACACCACTACTATTCCGCCAGTCATATACTCGCAGCCGTGATCTCCTACGCCTTCTACCACTGCTTTTACACCAGAATTTCTTACTGCAAATCGCTCTCCAGCCATTCCGTTGATGTAAGATTCGCCAGAGGTTGCTCCATAAAAAGCTACGTTACCGATGATGATATTTTCGCTTGGTTTAAATTTAGCAGTTCTATCTGGCACAATGATTAAACGCGCACCAGATAAGCCTTTGCCGAAATAATCATTTGCTTCGCCCTCTAGTAAAAATTGTATTCCTGAAGCTGCAAACGCGCCGAAACTCTGTCCTGCTGAGCCTCTAAATCGAAACTTAATTGTACCATCTGGCAATCCTTCCCCTTTGTAGCGTTTACTAATTTCATTGGAAAGCATTGCTCCAACTGCTCGATCTGTATTTCTAATTACAAATTCTTCCGACACTGGCTCTGCATGTTGCAAGGCTTCTCCTGCTGCCCGAATCAGCGTGTGATCCAGTACATCTTCTATTCCATGGTCTTGCTCCACGCGCTTATAAAGTCCAACGGTCTCATCCACTGGCTCTTTGTAAAGTATTGGGCTTAAATCCAATTGCTTATGTTTCCAATATTCCACATCTCGTTTTACACTCAATACCTCTACTTTACCTACCATGTCATTGATGGTGGCAAAGCCAAGTTCTGCCATAATTTCTCGCAAATCCTTTGCTAGAAAAGTGAAAAAGTTAATCACATGTTCTGGATCGCCTGTAAAGCGTTTGCGCAAGTCTTCGTCTTGGGTTGCAACACCTACGGGACAAGTATTGAGGTGACACTTTCGCATCATAATACATCCTTCCACCACTAGCGCCGCGGTAGCCACGCCCCATTCTTCTGCCCCTAACAAAGTAGCAATTGCAAGGTCTCGACCAGTTCGTAGTTGCCCATCTGTTTGCAGTAGTACGCGGTCGCGGAGGTTATTTTTAACAAGGGTTTGATGGGTTTCTGCCAGCCCCAATTCCCAAGGCAATCCCGCATGTTTGATGGAAGTCAAAGGCGATGCACCCGTTCCACCATCATGTCCAGAAATAAGAATAGCATCGGCATGGGCTTTTGCGACCCCAGAAGCAATAATACCTACACCAGCTTTGGACACTAGTTTTACGTTGATACGCGCTTGACGATTTGCATTTTTTAAATCAAAAATGAGTTGTGCTAAATCTTCGATGGAATAAATGTCGTGGTGCGGCGGCGGTGAAATCAAACCAACTCCAGGTGTAGAATGGCGTACTCTCCCAATCCAGTCATTCACTTTGTGCCCAGGAAGTTGACCACCCTCTCCAGGTTTTGCACCTTGCGCCATTTTGATTTGAAGTTCCTCCGCGTTGGTCAAATAGTAACTGGTTACCCCAAAACGTCCAGAAGCAACTTGCTTAATGGCAGAGCGTTCCCCAATCGCCCAATTTTTCTTTTACGCTCAAAATCGAATTTCATCTTCTCCTCCCTCGCCACTGTTGCTTTTTGCACCAATACGATTCATTGCAATCGCTAAAGTAGTGTGTGCTTCGTGAGAAATAGAACCAAACGACATGGCACCTGTGGCAAAGCGTTTCATAATACTTTCTACTGATTCTACTTCTTCGATAGGAATAGGCTTAGCAACATTTCTAAATCTGAATAAGCCCCTCAAGGTCAGTGCTTTTTCTGCTTGGTCGTTGATAAGTGCAGCGTATTTCTTGTAGGCAGTATAGTCATTTTTGCGCGTAGAATACTGCAATAAATGGATAGTTTGAGGATTGAAAAGGTGTTCTTCACCGCGCTGTTTCCACTGATAAACGCCACCTACTTCCAATTGTGGATTGGGTACTGTTTTTCTGGATAAGCCATCTTGTGTCGGATAAGCACTTCCTCTGCAATACCATCGAAACTGATGCCTTCAATGCGGGAAACTGAACCCCTGAAGCATTTTTCTACAACATCTTCGTTTAATGCCTAGTATTTCAAATATTTGCGCTCCTTGATAGGACTGCAAAGTAGAAATACCAATTTTAGACATAATTTTTAGTATGCCTTTACCAACAATGTCGTTATACTTAGCAAATAAATCCTTTAGATTGTAGGGTTTATCAAAAATATTTTTCTGTTAAGGTCTGCTAAAGTAGCATAAGCCATGTACGGATTGATAGCTGCTGCGCCATAACCAATCAAAGTCGCAAAGTGGTGCGTCTCGCGTACATCTCCAGTTTCTACTACTATGGAGGTGGTACTACGCAAGCCTTCTCGAATCAAATGGTGATGAACTGCGCCAGTCGCCATCAAGGATGGGATAGGTGCGTGTTGCTCATTTGCTTGGCGGTCTGACAGAATCAGCACGTTGCAGCCTTGTCTAGTCAGGTCTTCTGCATGAGCACAAATGGCATCAATGGCTGCTTTGAGCCTTCCTTTTTGTCCATCAGCATTAAAAAGTATTTCTATTACGCCCGATTTGAAATATTTATGGTTTATCTTCTTTAGTTTAGCCAAATTTTGATTGGTTAAAATAGGCTTTTCTAAATGAATAAAACGAGCATGTTCGGGAATAGTCTCCAGGATATTACCCGCACCTCCAAGCATGGAATTGAGGGACATGACGGAGCGTTCTCGAATAGAATCTATTGGTGGATTAGTGACTTGAGCAAAAAGTTGTTTGAAATAGTTTGCTAGATGTTGTGAACGGTGTGAAAGAACAGCTAAGGGCGTATCCGTACCCATAGAGCCAATTGGGTCTGTACCTTCTTTTATCATACCGGCGAGTATGACTTTTAAGTCTTCTTTGGTAAATCCATGCAGTTGCTGTTGTTGGAGCAATACTTTTTCTTCTACTATGGCTGGTTCGCCTTCTTTTTCATCTAATTGCTCTAAAGTGATTCGATTTTTGTTCAACCACTCTCGATACGGTCCACGTTGGCAGATAATTGCTTTTAGTTCTTCGTCGCCAATGATTCGGTTTTCATCCAAGTCTGCAATTAACATTTTACCTGGCTGCAAACGTCCTTTCAATACTACTTTGGACTGATCTAGTGGCAAAGCTCCTGCTTCAGAAGCCACAATCAGGGTGTTGTCTTCGGTTAGAAAATAGCGACTCGGACGCAATCCATTTCTATCTAAAGTAGCACCTACCAAAATACCGTCCGTGAAGACGATGGAAGCGGGTCCATCCCAAGGCTCCATCAAGGTTTTATGGTATTCGTAGAAAGATTTTTTGTAATCTTCCATTAACTCGTCTTGCTCCCAAGCTTCTGGTATCATCATCATCAGTGCGGTGGGAAGGCTACGACCGCTCAATACTAAAAACTCTAGGACGTTATCGAAGTTTGCGGAGTCCGACAGGTTGCTACCACAAATTGGTTTTAATTTTTCCAATTCATCGTCACTGAATAGGGTGGATTTCAAAAGTTTTTCTTTGGACATCCACCAATTTAGGTTTCCAGTAATGGTGTTTATTTCTCCATTATGGGCAATATAGCGAAAAGGCTGTGCTAACTTCCACTTTGGAACGGTATTGGTGGAAAAGCGAGAGTGAATTAACGCTATGGCGGACTTGAACAAAGCGTCGTGTAAGTCTGGAAAATAAGGGCGAACTTGATGGGTGGTTAGCTGACCCTTGTAAATTACAGTTTTGTAAGAAAAGGAGGTGATGTAAAAATTGTTCTTCCGTTAAGGGGTAGGTTAGGTGTATTTCGTGTGTAGCAAATTTACGCAATACAAAAAGTTTGCGCTCTAATGCTTTTCTGTCCATTTCCTTTTTTGGCTTGATAAAAACTTGTTCAATTCTAGGTTCTACGGCAACTGCAGAGTCTCCTAATAACTCATTGTCAGTAGGCACTTTACGAAAACCTAAACATTCAAAGCCAAAATCGTCAATGTAGTCTTTTAGTAAAAATTTGCACTGCTGGCGAAGGGTTCTATCAGCTGGAAAGAAAACGACACCTACACCATATTTACCAAATTCTGGCAGTTCAAACCCTAGTTCACCACATTTTTTCTGAAAGAACTCATGTGGTGTTTGCACCAAAATACCTGCACCATCTCCGGTGTTTGGTTCACAACCACAGGCTCCGCGATGCTCCATGTTGGTTAGCATGGTAAGCGCATCTTCTATCAGTTGGTGCGATTTGATGCCGTTTAAGTTTGCTATTAAGCCAGTGCCGCAAGAGTCTTTCTCCAACTGCGGTACATACAAACTTTTAGCTTTCTTACTATCTGTCTCGTGCATTTGAGTCTATGTTATAATTTTTCGGGGAACAAAGGTGATAAAATCAAAACCAACTACACAGTTTAAAGTTGGTAACTAACTCCTAATTACAACTTGTTCTATTTGACGTAAAATATCAGTTGATTCAATCCTGTAAAAATTACTTTTGACGAATGATTTTATTTACAGAATAAAATTACAATATAAGCGGATATTATAAAATTATTTATTAATACCAATTGCGCAAGATGTTGACTTTGATACGATATTACAGGACGTTCTTTGTAGTATTTCAAACCATCTAATGACAGTAGATTGATAAATATTTGTTGAGAAACTACTTTTGACTTGTTTCACAAACATATACAGTCTTCGAGATAATATGGCTTAGTTTTACTAATGTTACTGTCAAAGCGGTCATTATTTTATGACAAACGATGCTTTAATGTTTTATGTTCAGAAAGTTTTGTAATGGTTGTTGAAGGTTATTTGATAAGTTTGTATTTTGATAGCGATATTTTTTGGAAATTATAGCATAATACTTTGAAACCATACAAAAAAAAATAAAAGAAAGTTCTTTGAAAAATGGGAAGGAAAATAGGTGATAGCGGATATTTGTGTT
>JAAUTG010000040.1 GCA_012031785.1 Saprospiraceae bacterium
TGCTGTTTGTGACGCAGGCTTGTGGGGTAACAGTTCTAGTATTTCCTACGCAAGCTATATTGTTAGCGTCTCTAACCGTTACCTCAAAAGGTGCGCTGCTGCTGTTATTCGCTAAAATTACTTCAATTGGACTTTCCGTGCCAGTTGCCAGCACTTGGTCTCCACGAACCACTTGGTAGCTGCCACTACCGCCACTTTCTACTTCAAAAGTAACTTCAAACACAAAATTGCTGCTCACACAACGTGCGTTGTCAATTTCCACATCCACAATCTCGCAAGTGCTGTTTGTGACGCAGGCTTGTGGGGTAACAGTTCTAGTATTTCCTACGCAAGCTATATTGTTAGCGTCTCTAACCGTTACCTCAAAAGGTGCGCTGCTGCTGTTATTCGCTAAAATTACTTCAATCGGACTTTCCGTGCCAGTTGCCAGCACTTGGTTTCCACGAACCACTTGGTAGCTGCCACTACCGCCACTTTCTACTTCAAAAGTAACTTCAAACACAAAATTGTTGCTCACACAGCGTGCGTTATCAATTTCCACATCCACAATCTCGCAAGTGCTTATGGCTGGTGCAGCGCATAGCTGAATATTATCTAGCCCAAATTCATCACGCGCATCACTTCCTCCTACATCGTTACCTGTCCAACGTAAGAAAAGGCAGCCATTGTTCACCAAGTTAATTCCTGTCAACATGGTAGAACGATTTACAGTAGTAATATCTGGGCTAGTAGCTCCTGGTGAAGTGTAGTCCAAAGCAGCTACTTCAATATAGTTAACGTTATCTGTGGAATAGGAAAAGTTGAAACTATTGGAGCGAGTGGCATTGTTAAGTACCAAAATATCATAGTCTATGTCCACATTGCTCATCACTGCGCCAGAGTTATTACAAACTTTCAGCGTCAAATCGCCGGGCGTAAAGTCTTCGCCAATAGGTTGTATCCAAATTGCTGTGTTCCCGTTCGCGTTGAGGGCATAGATACCACCTGTAGTTACGCCGCCAGCCGTGGTGCCTCGCGCGAAATCACCAGTGGTAGTTGTTCCGCCAAAGCTAAGGCTGCCATCGGTGAATCCAGTTATTGCCCATTGATTGGAGCAAAGTTGACCACTGCTTGGGGTTGGCGCGAAACCCATCCCTGTAAATCCTGTAAAGTCAATCACCAATGGGGCACTACAATTGGTAGAAATGAATAAATCATTTCCTAGTAGCACGGAGGATTCGGTTTTCTGCTTCAGAGCGTTACCAAATCCAAAAAGTAAAACTTGAAGTACCACACCTCCTAACAGAAGAGGCATGTAACGGTAAAAGTGATTCATGATGCCAGTTTTTATGTATATTTTAATTATGGTAGTCTTTCTTTGCTATTGCTTATTGGAAGTTTAGAGTTTAAAGGAAATAATTGAATTAAAGTTGAAATACAGATTTAATTACAGAAACTTTAGATGGTAAATAGTTGCTTCAAACCTTTTTGGTAAATCGTTGAAAATCAAATCTTTTACTAAGATTAGCTACTTTGGTTCAGAATGAATATACAACCTATCAAAAGATTTTGTGTCAACTTGGACGTAAAATTAAAAAAAGACTTCATATCAACATAATAGGAAAGTGTTAAGAAGATATTTATTTTTATTTTTATCCTTTAATCTACTCATTCGCAAATATTTACATCTTATTCACAATTCAGTATCAAAGGAATAGCCAAAATACACATAATAGCTTTTATCTTTGTGCCACTATAAATACTATCATACTATGACGCTTACGAAATTGACCATAGGAGTTGCGATGGCAGCACTGTTATTCACTGTGTTGATTGCTGTACTCGCTAAGAAAAGGATGAAAAATCCGTTGATTTCTTATTTGCAATGCTTCACAGGAGCTTTGTTTATATTTTCGGGTTGGGTTAAAGCCATAGACCCACTTGGCACAGCTTACAAGATGGAGCAATATTTTGCGGAATTTGAAACGACCTTTGAAGGGACGTGGTTCTCCTTTTTGTCGCCTCTTTTTCCTATACTTTCTAAGTACGCCATCGGGTTTTCGGTGGGCGTGATTGTGTTTGAGATATTACTTGGCATCATGCTCTTATTGGGGGCATATAAAAAACTGACTGCTTGGGCGTTTTTTTTACTGGTAGCATTTTTTACATTCCTCACAGGTTACACTTACTTGACAGGATACGTACCGAGTGAACCTGTTGCAGTAATTCAACATACTAACGGAGAATCTAAACAATTGTTACTGAGTGGATTGGATACTTTGTCCACAGAAGGTTGGTCTCCTGTTGACACCGTGAAGGTGAATTTTTTTGATTTCGGCTATTGGCAAGAGTACAAGGAAACCAACATGAAGGTAACGGATTGTGGTTGTTTCGGTGATTTTTTAAAGTTAAAGCCCAAAACCTCTTTCTTAAAGGATGTTTTCTTGTTGATACCCGCTTTGTTATTTTTGTTTTTTGCAAGTAAAATGCACCAATTGTTTTCCCCAACCATCAGGGGAAGTATCTTAGTTGCTTCTACTGCTGGTTTGATTGTTTACTGCCTAAGTAATTATGTTTGGGATTTGCCACACATTGATTTTCGACCTTTCAAAAAAGGCGTGAACGTGGTAGAGCGTAAGGAATACGAAGCTGAAGCCACGCTAACTAAAGTAATCGGTTACGAATTGACCAATAAATCCACAGGTGAAAAAGTCAACTTAACGATGGAACAATTGGGAGAAATGGTAAAATATCCTAAAGAAACATGGGAGTACGAGCAAATCCGCTCTATTCCAGAAGCAGAACCAACCAAAATCAGTGATTTTGCCGTAGAAAACTACAAAGGCTACGAAATTACGGACGATATTCTTTATGACGAAGGATACAGTTTGATGATTGTAGGTTATAACTTGGTGTACGATAGCGTGAAAACCAAAATAATTACAGTGCTGGATACTATCTGGGCAATGGATTCTTTGATGGTAAACGATTCCTTGGTACTGACCCAGCGCGTGGAAAGTATAGAAAAACGACAGATAGAACGCCGCGACTA
Source organism: Saprospiraceae bacterium (assembly GCA_012031785.1). GTDB lineage: Bacteria > Bacteroidota > Bacteroidia > Chitinophagales > Saprospiraceae > JAAUTG01. Next base: position 3,032 of record JAAUTG010000040.1, read on the forward strand.
TTTTTGGAATGAGGATTACACCAAGCGATGGACAGAAGTGGTCAATCCTGTGGTGTTAGAAGCAGAAAAAGCAGGTGTAAAAATCTATGCCATCTCCAAACCTTATGATGAAAGCGCGGTAGATGATTTTCGACATACTACCCAATCCGCTTATCCATTTTATAAAGCAGACGATATTTTACTAAAAACCATCATCCGTTCTAATCCTGGTGTATTACTATGGCACAACGGAACTATTGTCAACAAATGGCATTGGCGTAAAATGCCTTCTTTTCAGGAATTACAACCCCTGCTTGTGCCAGTGGATACAACGACTGTACAATAAGGTGAGTTTGTCTTTGGTCTTCTTGAAGCTGGCTTCAAGAAGACCAAAAGTAAATAGCCAATAACACGATGGTTAGTTACTGCTCTTTTTCTTGTTCTTGCCTAAAAGATTGATTCACTTGGTCTTGAAAAGAAACGCCCTCAAAAAAATGGCGATAAGACATTACTGCCAGTACCATTAGAATCAAAATAAGCCCAATAAGAGAAAATCGCCAACCCCACATGTTGCCTAAATATTCTTCATGTTGCTCAGGAAAAAGCCGTCTCATAAAAAAACTTTTAATTTGTAAAATTTTAGCAAAACTAGAACGCTATCACGTCGTTATTAGATAATTAGAATTAAAGTTTATCAAAAACTTATATGATTTAATTTAGTGTACAACATTTTTGATAGGCAATAATCTAATTATTTTCGCAAATCAATTCAAAAAAGAATACTGGTATTACGAAGTTGGCTTCTTTCTGTTCGTATGAACATTAATTCATTTCATCGGGTAGCATAGTTACAAGCTAACAATAAATGGCTAAACACGTAAGACTAGAAAAATAGTTGTTGTTTTATGAAACAAGTTACCCTTATTCTTGTGTCTTCATTTTGTAGTGCGTTGCTTGCTATACTGATATATCGCTATTTTGAGCAACCTAAAGAAATTATTATCAGGGAAAGTACCCCTGTTCGGTACGCCAATTACGATGTCCCAAACTCAAAAATCAATATTCCACTTACCCATTTACCGAATGATTTTGTGGCGCCTTCTGCACTAGTCACTTCTTCGGTTGTCAACATTAGAGTAGGCACTTCCTCTGCATTCGACTTTTGGTCTAACTCCAATAGCTTTGCCGCTTCTTCTGGTTCTGGAGTTATTATTTCCTCCGATGGCTACATTGTGACGAACAATCATGTCATCCAACAGGGCAATCAAATTCTTATCACCCTCAATGACCGACGCGAGTTTGAAGCCAGAAAAGTAGGTACAGACCCTTCTACCGATTTGGCATTACTAAAAATTGAAGCCTCTAAATTGCCATTTTTGTCGTTTGGCAATTCCGATTCTTTGCGTGTGGGCGAATGGGTGCTGGCTGTTGGTAATCCATTCAATCTAGAATCCACTGTCACCGCAGGTATTGTGAGTGCTAAAGGGAGAAATATTAACATTTTAGACGATCAGTACAGTATTGAATCTTTTATTCAAACCGATGCGATGGTGAATCCTGGCAATAGCGGTGGCGCATTAGTAGATGTTTCTGGAAGATTGATAGGTATTAATACCGCCATTATGACACGCTCTGGACATTTTGAAGGTTATTCTTTTGCTATTCCTTCTAACTTAGCACTCAAAGTGATTCAGGATATTCAGGATTTTGGAGAAGTACAGCGTGGCATTCTTGGAGTAAATATCGAACAAGTAGATAGCCGATTGGCAAAAAATTAGGTTTAACTGATGTAGCTGGTGTGCATATTGGCGATTTGCGGCAAGGTGGTGGAGCAGAAGAAGGCGGACTAAAAAAGGGCGACGTAATTATAGGGGTTAATGGCATGAGTATCAGTACGGTGCCTGAACTACAAGAACAAGTTGGACGATTTCGTCCAGGAGAAGCTGTTGAAAATTGAATACATTAGAAAAGGGAAAAAAGCCAAAACAAAAGTAATCCTAAAAAGTAAAAGAAAATGGTACTGACCTGTCCAGCTACTATCAAGAACGTGACTTAATGGAAAACTTAGGATTTGAATTGCGCGACTTAACCACTATAGAAGAAAAAAGAATTGGTAAAAAAGGCGTAAAAGTATTGAGTGTGTACAAGGGTAGTAAAATCGCAGCAACTAATATGGAGCCTGGTTTTGTGATCCAAACAGTAAATGACATTACTATTAGTAGCATTGAAGAACTGGTGGTGGCAATAGAAATGGCGGAAGACGAAATTGTGCTCAAAGGTATTTACGAGAATTACACGGGCGAGTATGTTTACAAGATGAATAAACTTTCTGACGAGTAAATTGACATTGCAGCTATCTCTAAAAAAAATGAGTTGGATAGGTAATGGCGACTATTTTCGCACACTGGTAACTCGTGGTCCTATACTTTTTATGGCTTTACCTCAATAGCACCTTCAGCTTATTTTTTTACTATGTTCAAAATAAAATTTCAAAAACAAACTTAACTATTTTAGAAAAAATAAATGTGCTTAACTTTGCGCTAACATTGGAAATATAATTCCACAATCACTTGCTAGAACGTAGGACTTTAGAGGAGAAGGGTACTGACTAGCTTTCAGCCCGACACCTAAAGACCAATAGTAGCAGTTCTTTTCAAATATTATCATTGTGCAAAACCTCGTTCAACATCCTATCATTAATCGTTATTCAGAACTCAAAATATTTGCAGGTAGGAGTTCTATGCACTTGGCAGAAAAAATTGCCAACAGCTATGGGTGCTTATTGGGCAGTATTACCATCAATATGTTTAGCGACGGAGAAATGCAGCCCGTAATTAATGAATCCGTGAGAGGAGCTTATGTATTTTTTGTACAATCCACGCCAGCTCCAGCAGAAAATTTAATGGAATTATTGCTGATGATTGATGCCGCTAAACGAGCATCAGCAGGCTATATCACAGCGGTGATGCCTTACTTTGGCTACGCTAGACAAGACCGTAAGGATAAACCTCGCGTGCCAATCTCTGCTAAATTAGTGGCAGAATTGATACAGGCAGCAGGCGCGAACCGCGTAATGACGATGGATTTTCACGCTGACCAAATTCAAGGTTTCTTTGATGTTCCAGTGGACCACCTGCAAAGCGAAGCCGTATTCATCCCACATTTGGCAGAAATGGAGTTGAGCAATGTTATTTTTGCCTCTCCGGACGTAGGAGGCGTGAAGCGCGCTCGCGCTTATGCTAAACATTTTCACACCGACCTAGTAATTTGTGATAAATATCGTGAAAAAGCAAACGAAGTAGCAGGCATGACCGTCATTGGGAACGTACAAAACGCAAATGTGATTCTGGTGGATGACTTAGTAGATACCGCAGGTACGCTTTGTAGAGCAGCCGAAGTGCTTATGGAAAAAGGCGCGAAAAGCGTCAAAGCCCTTTGTACGCACCCAATTTTGTCTGGGAAAGCCTACGAAACTGTGGAAAAATCTCTTTTGCAGCAACTTATTGTTTGCGATACCCTCCCCTTACACCCTGAAAAGTTTTGTACAAAATCAAAAGTGCTAAGTGCAGCAGAATTATTCGCTACTGCTATTCGCAACACGCACGAGAATAAATCTATTTCTAAATTGTTTATAGCGGACTAACTCCTGTTGCGCAATGGCTTTTTGTTGTTCGCCTCTTACCCGAATACAAAAGGCTCTCCCTTAAAGCAAATAGAAAACTGCGTAACCTTAGTGCTTGATTTCAAGACCATTACGCTGCAATAAAGCAAATTTTTATCCATCAATAACAGCAACATTTTACATTATATAATATGCTGGCAAAAAGAATTATTCCTTGTTTGGACATAAAAAATGGACGCACAGTGAAGGGTGTGAATTTCCTCGACTTGCGCGATGCAGGCGATCCTGTGGAATTAGGAGCATTGTATAGCCAGCAAGGTGCGGATGAACTGGTATTTTTGGACATTACCGCCACCCACGAAAAACGAAAAACCTTAGCAGCTCTGGCAAAAAATATCGCTGCACACCTCAATATTCCTTTTACTATTGGCGGAGGTATCGGCTCCATTGAAGATACAGAAATACTGCTAGAAGCAGGTGCGGATAAGGTATCCATCAACTCTGCGGCAGTGCGCAATCCTGATTTGATTGAAGCCATCGCTAAGCGTTTTGGAAACCAATTTGTAGTAGTGGCAGTTGATGCTAAGCTAGTCAATGGAAATTGGTTAGTGCATTTGAATGGTGGACGCATATCCACAGACCGAAATCTTTTTGATTGGGTGAAGGAGAGTGAATCGCGAGGAGCAGGAGAAATTCTCTTCACTTCTATGGATCACGACGGCACAAAGTCTGGATTTGCCAATGAAGCAACAGCAAAAATTTCTGCTTCTATCAGTATTCCTGTTATCGCTTCCGGTGGTGCAGGAAATAAGGAACATTTTCAAACAGTTTTCACAGAAGGCAAGGCAGATGCGGCTTTAGCAGCAAGTATTTTCCATTTTAAAGAGATTGAAATTAGTGATTTGAAGCATTATTTAGCAGAAAGGCAAATTCCTATTCGACTTTGATAAAAAATAAAAGCTGCCGTTTGATAAACATCAAAGGCAGCTTCTATTATACAACCTACAAATTTTTTAAAATTACTTCTTCTTCTTCTTGTCAGTTGTAGTTGCAGCCGTAGCAGCAGCAGCAATCATTTCTTGAACTTTAGTACCGATAGTTGCTAATTCACCTTCGCTAGAAGTTAAAACAGACTTTACACCAACGATAGCTTCACCGATTGTACCGTACTCAGAAGTCAACTTTTCTACCTGCGCAAGGATGCCAGGAGCGTCAGCATTTGTCAAGTCGAAACCAGTAAATTCAGTAAACTTGTTCTTTAAGTCTGAAATGATAGTGTTCTGACCAGCCAAAGTAGAACCAATGTTGCTGATAGCAGCTACTACTGAAGAATCAACACCAGTCATACCAGCAACCTGACCTTGAATTTCATTGAATTTACCTTGTACTGTACCGAACAAAGTCTCAACGCCAGCCAATTCAGTTGCCAAAGAATCACCCTGTGGAGCTAATGCTTCGTAAGCAGCAGTAGCAGTAGCCAATGGGTTTCGCAGCTAGAAAAGTACACTGCAGCAGATACTAACAAACCAAAGAAAAACAATACTTGCTTTTTCATAACAGTCGAAAATTTTAATGATTAAAGAATAATTAATATAGCAGAATTAAAAAAGCCTTAACAAAGTATTAAGGTTTGTTAACTAAAACCCTAATATTTTAACAAATATTGCGCAAATTTTAATTTTTTTTAACGAACTAAAAAATTTATTTTTCGTAAGCAACAACATTTCTTTTTCTAATATTTTCACCAAACTATATTCGCCACTAAAGGCAGTTTGATAAAGAAAAAAAGAGCTATTTCAAATTCGCGCACAACAAACAAAAAAAACGCACAAAACCTACTCGTTATCAATTGGTTATGAATTATGCTGCAATATTAAAGCAGCTTGAGGACGTGCAAAGAGATATTGAGTGAAATGTGAATTGGATTGAGTTATTGGTTCGTTTTAGGTATGTAATTTGATTTTGGCAAAGAAAATATTGCTCAAGAACTAAGCGAAAAGTCATATTTTAGTTAAATTAGAAAAAAAACTTCAAAATATTAGAAAAAAGTATTCAAAAGATTATCCTGAAACAAGGCAATTTATGGACAGCTTGGTTTGGTTCTTGAATTAATTTCAAGGGTAAAGTTGATATAAATACTTATTTACCATTTTCTATTCTTTAAAAACGAGGCTCTATGTTTACAAATCCATTGTATAACTATAAAGAAAACAAAAAACTCCTTTTGTAATAGCTTTATAATATATACATTTTGCGCAGTTTTTTAAATAGCCTATTCAAAAAGGTTAACTATGTCAAATTTTATTAGAACAGTATTATTATTAGTGCCTTTTGTGTTTCCTACATGGGGCTTTGCTCAGCATGATAATCATGCGAACGAGCAACACGCAGAGATATCTGACACCTCTTCGGTAGCTTGTGCTGTCCCTTATCACGGGGAACATCACGAAGGAGAGAAGCATGAAATGCCTTACACTGACGAAGTGATGCTCCACATCTCAGATGCTAATGAGATACACCTTTTCGGAGATGTTCATATTCCGCTTCCTTGCATTTTATATTCTAAAAAGGAAGGGCTTACTTTTGTGTTGTCCTCTGCTTTTGAGCATGGACACAAAGTAATCAATGGTTATGTGCTTGACCACGGTGATGTAAAGCGCATTCAATGCGAAGAAGCTGCTAAACAGTTGGAACACATTGATTTCACAGAAACAAGAGTGGAAGATGGCGTTTATAATTCTTACGCCATAGCACACCACAGCGAATATTTGTTGGAAAAACCTGCCAGTTTATTAAATATTGGTAGCGCGACTTGGTTTGATTTCTCTTTGTCGAAGAATATTGCTTCTATGCTGTTAGCTACGGTACTATTGTTTATCATACTTGGCACAGTAGCAAAAGGCTATAAGACAAGAGATGGACAAGCACCTAAAGGAATGCAATCCTTTTTTGAGCCTATCTTCACGTTCATGCGCGATGAAGTCTTGATTCCTAGTATTGGACCGAAGTACGAACGATATATGCCATTCGTCATGTCTTTGTTCTTCTTTGTTTTGTTCAGTAACTTATTGGGGTTGATTCCTTTTCTAGGAGGAGCTAACATTACGGGAAACGTTGCCACTACAATGGCTTTGGCAGTAATGACATTTTTAGTGGTTAATTTAAGTGGGAATAAGCATTACTGGCAACATATTTTTTGGATGCCTGGAACGCCTGTTTGGGTTCGCTTTTTGCTCGCACCTATTGAATTTCTTGGTATCTTTATCAAGCCTTTTACCTTATTGATTCGATTGTTTGCCAATATCACAGCGGGTCATATTCTAGTACTCGTATTAGTGGGTTTAATTTTCATTTTAGGTAAGAACGGAGAAAGTATTGGTGGCGCAGTAGGTGGTGGCGTGATCGGATTATTGTTTGCTTTCTTTATTAATATTCTGGAATTGTTTGTATCATTTTTACAAGCATTTATTTTTGCTTTGTTAAGTTCACTGTACATTGGTTCTGCGGTGGTTGACCATCATCATGACGACCATCACGAACACGAAGTAGCGCATTCACATTAATTCATTTATAAAATTTTTGCTAAAATGACTGGTACTTTAGCGGCAATTGGAGCAGGTCTTGCAGTATTAGGTGCAGGAATCGGCATTGGACAAATTGGAAGTAAAGCGGTAGAAGGTATGGCTCGTCAGCCAGAAGCTAGTAGCCAAATCCAAACAGCCATGATTATTGCAGCAGCACTTATCGAAGGTGCAGCATTGTTTGCGATTGTAGGTGCTTTCTTTTTATAGTAGCATCATGCCAAACAAAAGGAACTATGTATGCAGCGGTTGGCTGCTTACATGGTTTTCAAAGTAAGTACACATTTATAATTGAAGTCATTACCAACGTTTTTTTGAGGATAAATCAATTTATTATTTTGATTTTCAATGTATTAATTTCAAAATTTTCTCAAGGAAACGTTTTTAACAAGCGTTTAAAATCTATTAACGATGTTATTTCTTGCAGTTGAATTTCCGATAACTCCCGAAGTGGGTATATTTTTTTGGACAACCATCATTTTCCTTGCGGTTTGGTTCTTTCTTGGACGTTTTGCATTCAAGCCTATCCAAGACGCATTGAAAAAAAGAGAAAACGATATACAAACTGCCTTAGACGAAGCCAAAAAAGCGCGTCAGGAAATGGCTAACCTAAAATCAGAAAATCAAGCACTTCTGGCAAAAGCTCAAGAGGAGCGGGCATTAATACTGAAAGAGGCAAAGGAAGCAAAGGATAGTATTATTGCTACCGCCAACGAAAGAGCTAAGTTGGAATACAAAGAGATGATGGATAAGGCTAAAGAGGATATTCAGAATCAAAAGATGGCTGCCATCACAGATTTAAAAAATCAAGTTGGGCAAATGTCTATTGAAATTGCTGAAAAACTTTTGCAAAGAGAATTAAGTGCGAAGAAAGACCAAGAGCAATTTGTAGTTAGTTTGGTGGACAATATCAAATTGAACTAGACTTAAATAGTTGGTTATCAAGAAATTAAAATAACTCGTTCTTTAATAGATTGGGCAGTTGGGTGATGAATGAAGAAACAATATTTTTCATTATGTCCGAACAAAAAACTGCCAGAGTAACAAATCAGCAAAATATGTCTTCATTCAAAGTAGCTGCTCGATACGCCAAATCCTTGATAGAGTTGGCATTGGAAAGGAAAGAGCTGGATAAAATCAACGAAGATGTGCAACTGTTCAAGGAAGTTGCCAAGAACAAGGATTTTCGGTTGTTGCTTAATAGCCCTATCGTGAAAACCGATAAGAAGCAAGCTATTTTTGATGCTATTTTTGGGAATAAAGTGTCTGAATTGACAAAAAACTTCTTTCAGGTCGTGTTGGCTAAAGGACGGGAATCTTCTCTACCTTCAATTATGAACGCTTTCACTACGCAATACAAAATTATCAATCACATTGACGATTTAAAAATTACGAGTGCGGTGGAACTTTCCCCAGCCACTATTGAAAAGATAAAGAATAAACTTATTTCAGAAAAGCTCATTTCACACAAAGTAGAAATCGTGACAGAAGTGAAACCTAGCCTTGTTGCTGGTGTTATGCTTGAGTTTGGTGGAATTTTGTATGATGCCAGCGTGTTGAGAAAGGTTAATGAATTGAAAAAGGAATTTACAGGAAACCTGTATGTTTCTCAGATCACTGCAAACTAATTTGATTTATTCATAAGCGAGAAAATTTTATTTTTTTGCGTTTTATTAAAATAGATATTATGGCTGTCGCTGTCAAACCCGATGAAATATCAGCAATATTGAAGCAGCAACTTTCTGGCTTCAGCACCGCAACAGAACTTGAGCAAACTGGTACAGTGTTGCAGGTAGGTGATGGTATCGCTCGCGTCTATGGACTCACTCAAGCGCGTGCAGGGGAACTTGTCGAATTTGAAAATGGCATTCGCGCTATCGTATTAAACCTAGAGGAAGATAATGTCGGGGTGGTACTTATGGGTTCTCCGGATGGTATCCACGAAGGTTCTAAGGTTCGGTTAACGAATAAAATTGCGTCTATTTCTGTTGGAGAAGGCTTTGTAGGAAGAGTCGTAAATCCATTAGGTGAACCAATTGATGGTAAAGGACCAATACAAGGGGATTGTTACGAAATGGCTTTAGAGCGAAAAGCACCAGGCGTAATTTATCGTCAGCCCGTAAATGAGCCATTACAAACAGGTATCAAGGCAATTGATGCGATGATTCCAATTGGTCGTGGTCAACGTGAATTAATCATTGGCGACCGTCAGACAGGTAAGACAGCCGTAGCAATTGATACCATATTAAATCAAAAAGAATTTTTTGAGCGTGGGGAAACAGTATATTGCATTTATGTAGCTACTGGGCAAAAGGCTTCCACGGTGGCTCAGGTGGCGCGTGTGCTACAAGAAGGTGGCGCGATGGATTACACGGTCATCGTATCTGCTTCAGCATCTGACCCTGCACCACTTCAGTTCTTCTCTCCTTTCTCTGGCGCAGCTATTGGCGAATATTTCCGCGATACAGGTCGTCCAGCTTTAATTATCTTTGACGATCTGTCTAAGCAAGCTGTGGCTTACCGCGAGGTTTCTCTATTGCTTCGTCGTCCACCAGGACGTGAGGCTTATCCAGGTGACGTATTCTATTTGCACTCTCGTTTATTGGAGCGCGCTGCCAAAATCATCAATAACGATGAGATTGCACAGCAAATGAATGACTTGCCAGAATCCTTAAAACAAGCGGGTTTGGTAAAAGGTGGTGGCTCTTTAACAGCCTTACCTATTATTGAGACACAGGCTGGTGACGTTTCTGCTTACATTCCTACCAACGTAATTTCGATTACTGACGGTCAGATATTCTTGGAATCAAGTCTGTTTAACGCTGGTATTCGTCCAGCAATTAACGTGGGTATTTCGGTAAGTCGTGTAGGTGGTTCTGCGCAAATCAAGACGATGAAAAAGGTAGCAGGTACACTGAAACTTGACCAAGCTGGCTACCGTGACTTGGAAGCCTTTTCTAAGTTTGGGTCTGACTTAGATGCCGCTACACAGTCCGTTTTGGAGAAAGGTAAGCGCAACGTGGAAATTTTAAAACAGCCTCAATATTCACCAGTTCCAGTTGAAAAGCAAGTTGCTATTATCTATTTGGGAACAAACAACTTGTTGAAAGACGTACCTGTTGAAAAGGTAAAAGAGTTTGAACACGTTTTCTTAACTACTTTGGAGCAGCGTCATCCTGAAGTGTTGACTGGATTTAAGCACAGAAAAGCAGATTTGACGAAGGAAGCAACAGATATTTTAAAGCAATTGGCAGAAGAATTGTCAACTGCGTACAGAAAGTAATCAAGTACCGAATTTGCTTTGGTTGCTCATCATGGAAAGTGGTCTAGTTCTATAATCTATACCTTTTGATGTTGATTACCTCTAGTTTTATACCCAAAATTGGGTAGTCAACATCAAAATGCTAATAGCTAGTTAGTTATGTCAGGTAAACTAAAAGAAGTCAGAGAGCGCATTAGCTCTGTTAATAAGACGCAGCAAATCACCAAAGCGATGAAGATGGTGGCTGCCGCGAGACTGCGCAAGGCTCAACAGGCTATTCAGCAGATGCGTCCTTATGCAGATAAGCAGCAACAGATGTTGGTGAATATTCTTTCCAATTTGGAAGGAGATATTGACACTAAATTTGGTGAGGTGCGTGAAATTAGTAAGGCTTGCATTGTCGTAATTACTTCTAACAGAGGTTTATGCGGTGCTTTTAATACCAACGTGATAAAAGCAGCCCGTACTATTATCGAAGAAAAATATGCCAAAGCCTTTGAAGAAGGTAACTTAACTGTTCTTCCGATTGGTAAGAAAAGCTACGATTTTTTTCGTAAAAACTATGCAGATAAAGTACGCATCAACAATGATTATGTACTGTTGTTCAATGATTTGAGTTTCGACCAAGTGGCTAAAGTTTCTAACCTGCTTATGCAACAGTTTGAAGCAGAGAACTTTGATGCAATAGAGGTGGCTTATGGTCATTTTAGGAATGTGGTCACACAAACACCCGTTGTGGAGCAGTTTTTACCAGTTTCTAAAATCGTATCTGAAGATGGTGCTACGAAAGCTAAGGCAGATTACCTTTTTGAGCCTGATAAAGTGAGCCTTCTAGCTTATCTAATACCTAGTATTCTTCAAACACAATTTTATAAATACGTATTAGACACACAAGCCTCAGAACATGGCGCACGAATGACTGCTATGGACAATGCGACCACTAATGCAGAAGAATTGATTAAAGAATTAAAAGTAACTTACAATAAAGCACGTCAAGAAGCCATTACTAAGGAAATATCTGAAATCGTTGGTGGTGCAGCTGCTTTGGTGGATGCTTAAAATGAGGTTTGTGCTATATCAAATATCATTTAACAGAAATGGAATGGACAGCAGCAAATATGGTTGTCCATTCCTGTTTTATAACTTATTGGTGTACTTTGTTTCATAAAACGGCTATTGAAATATCAAATATCTATCTAACCTTAAAACTACCCTACCACTCTCAGTCGCTTAACAATAAGTTTAAAAGAAGCAAAATATAGAAATAGGTATTAGGCATGAACCATCAATAAATCAACAATTAAATAACGAACTCGCAGCTCGTAATCCACATCCCATCACTTATACCTCCAACACTAAGCCTTCTTTTGCCAGTAGGGTATTCGGAAAAATAGTAGCAGCTTCTTCGCGCAAAGCATCAATATCTCGATAACGAGAAGAAAAATGCCCAATTAATAACTGTTTCACATTGGCTAGTTTGGCTATTTTAGCTGCTTCTCGTGCAGTAGAATGTAAGGAAATCAAGGTTTGATCTTCATGCAAACTTAAATAAGTTGCCTCGTGGTACAATAAATCAGTTTCCTGAATAATTGGAATGATGGATTCGGTGTACGCTGTGTCCGAGCAATACGCATAGGCTCGAGGAACAGGGGCAGGCAGGGTAAGCAAATCATTTGGGATTACTTTCCCATTTGCAGTGACAAAATCTGCGCCTTCTTGTTTTATTTTTTTGATAGCCGTTACGGGAATTTGGTGTGCAACTATCTGTTCAGGGATAATTCTTCGGCTTTGTTGTTTTTCTTTGAAAAGAAAGCCACAAGTAGGTATTCGGTGTTTGAGTGGAATAGTCCATACTTCCACAGATTCATTTTCAAAAACGAGTGTGGACTGGTCACAATCGAACGTATGAAAGCGCACTTTGAAAGTAAGGTAAGCGTAAGAATGTTTTAAAGTAAGGTTTATCCACTCTTCTAGTCCTTTAGGCGCGAAAATATCCAATGGTTTTTCCCTACCCAACAGTGAATAACTGGTGATAATACCGGGTAGTCCATAAATATGATCACCGTGTAGATGGCTAATGAAAATTTGATGGATTCTACTTCGCCGAATGTCGTATTTATTAAGTTGAAACTGTGTACCTTCGCCACAATCCACCATATATATTCTATCGTGTACGTTCACAATTTGAGCGGACAGGTAGCGTTCGTAAGCTGGAATGGCAGCGTTAGTACCTAGAATGGTTACTTCAAATTTCATGCGTCTCCTAAAGCATCATCAGAAGCAGAATTTAATTCGCGTTGTAGAACCTCCATCAGCACATAAGCAACAGATTCTAAAACGGTGGGTATGATGGTGAGTACTGCATCTAATTTTGAAATCTCAATTAAACGCTTGACGTTAGGATGCGCTACACCTGTCAAAATAAACGATCCACCTAAGCTCTTCCAAAGACGATTAGCTGTCAAAATGGCACTTAGTCCAGATGAATCTACAAATTTGACATGCTCTAAATTTAGAATCAAGTTTTTCACGCCTTCGTTGGATAAAAGTACAAATTCTGACTTCAAATTGGGAGCTATCAGCGAGTTCAGGTTGTCTTCCGCTAAACTGAAAGTCGTATATTCAGTTTGTTTATCAACACTATATTTCATGCTATCTTCTATTTTCGAGTTCCTGTTTAAGCCTCGGATTGGAAAGTCTTTAGCGGTTTCAAAACCAATTAATTACGCATTAAGAACTAAAGACTAGGAACAATGACAAAAGCCATTTAATTCCATAAGACAAAAGTATTAATTCCTTAAAAATTAATATACTATTTACGAAAGAATATTTGGTAAGGATTGCATTTAATTTACAATAAGCAACTGATAAATAGGGGGTTTGTATTTGATTGTTGGCTAAAAAAAATATTTTATAACTCTATTACTCCAAATCTAGCTTTTGGTGGCAGTTGGTACTTAATTTTTAGTATTAAACGATTTTAACAATCAATTAATTTAGTATTATTTTTTTCATAAAAAACTGATTGTCAGTAAAATAAATTAAATTTCGAGTAGTAATTTAGGTAAATTAAAGCTAAAATTGTAACTTACATTACAATTATTTGGCAACTTGTTGGTCATCATCATTGTTAGATACATTTATCTGTCTTTTTTCAAAATTACATTCAACACTTAAACCTTATTGCTACTATCTTAAATTACAACAGAGCGTAGATTATACCATTACAGCCCTAAATTTAATAGTTTAATTACAAGGAAACAAAAGTCAGGAGTTGTCTTACTATTTATAATCACAAACCTGAAACAAATCATTGATAGACTTAGTAAAAAAAGCACAGAATATTAAATTCAAGTCATAAAAAGAGTAGAAATATATTCTTGGCATTATTTTAGCACAGCAGTAGTAAGTTAATTATAGATAATTTATTCTACGCTCGAAAGGTATCTTATGAAACGTTGAGGAATTATTTATTTTTTTGCAATTATCTTTCATTCCTTTCATAAAATGTTGGCGCAACACAAAAAATGTGCTATCATTGTTTGGGATTAAGGAATAGTACAGAATATTTTAGATATGGATCGCAATAATCGTTTTTCACCAAAAGTGAAGCAAGTTATCAAGCGCAGTAGGGATGTTGCTACTCGCTTAGGGCATAATTATATTGGAATAGAACACTTGCTACTTGGCATTATGGACGAAAAAGATAGTTTAGCTGTAAAAGTTTTAAATTCGTTATCCGTTGATATAGAAGACCTTAAAAACACGTTAGAGGAATCTATTGAAAGTAAGTCAACTGCTAATTCGGATTTAAGTCACGATAATATTCCGTTCAACAAGCAAGCAGAAAAGATTCTTAAAGTCACTATATTAGAGGCTAAAATGCTCAAGAGCGAGGAAGTAGCTCCTGAACATTTGATGCTCTCTATTTTAAAACACAAGGACAACATGGCATCAAGAATATTAAAGGAGTATGATGTGGATTATGAAGGTTATAAAAGTGAACTAGACTATGTAAGCCAAGAATCTCAATATTCTAAGAATGTAGAAACTATGGCACAAGCACCTTCTGATCAAGATTTTGATGATGACGACGAACGCAGTGGCAACTACCAACGCAGCAAATCGAATGTAAAATCCAAAACACCTGTATTGGATAACTTCGGGCGCGATGTCACTCGTCTAGCCATTGAAGGTAAACTAGACCCTATCATTGGACGAGATACAGAAATAGAGCGCGTATCTCAAATATTGAGCCGTAGAAAGAAAAATAATCCAATTCTGATTGGAGAGCCGGGCGTTGGAAAAACTGCTATTGTGGAAGGATTAGCACTCCGCATCATCCAGAAAAAAGTTTCTCGCACCCTGTTCAATAAGCGAATTGTTATGCTGGACTTAGCCGCATTAGTGGCAGGTACAAAATATCGAGGGCAATTTGAAGAGCGTATGAAAGCGATTATGAACGAATTAGAAAAATCGCGTGATGTAATTTTGTTCATAGACGAGATTCATACCATCGTAGGAGCAGGTGGCGCAACTGGTTCTTTGGATGCCAGCAACATCTTCAAACCCGCTTTGGCTAGAGGCGAATTACAATGTATTGGAGCATCCACATTGGATGAATACCGCCAGTATATTGAAAAAGATGGTGCATTAGACCGTCGTTTCCAAAAGGTAATGGTAGAGCCGCCTTCAGTAGAAGACACTATTCATATCTTGACTAACATTCAACCCAAGTACGAAGAATTTCACAATGTCAATTACACGAGCAAAGCAATTGAAGCCTGCGTAAAATTGAGTGATCGTTACATCACCGACCGCTTTTTACCAGATAAAGCGATTGACGTACTGGACGAAGTGGGTGCAAGGGTACACTTGAAGAATATTCATGTACCTAAACACATCGAAGAGTTAGAAAAGAAAATTGAGGAAATAAAAGAAGTTAAAAATCAGGCAGTTAAGAACCAACAATACGAGCGAGCAGCAGACTTACGCGACAACGAATCTAAGTTGATGCGACAATTAGAGTTTGCGAAAGTGGAGTGGGAAGAAGAAGCAAAAACTAAGCGTTACCCTGTGGACGAGGATGACATTGCAGAAGTGGTGTCTATGATGACAGGTATTCCAGTCAAGCGCGTGGCACAGAGCGAAAGCAGCAAACTTGTCACCATGTCCAACGACTTGAAGAAGGCTATTATTGGTCAGGATCAAGCCATTGAAAAAATTACGAAAGCCATTCAGCGCAATCGCGTAGGTCTGAAAGACCCAAGCAAGCCGATTGGTTCTTTTATTTTCTTAGGACCTACGGGGGTAGGTAAAACAGAATTGGCAAAAGCATTAGCCAGATATATGTTTGATTCTGAAGATGCACTCATCAGAATTGACATGAGCGAATACATGGAGAAATTCTCTATCAGCCGCTTAATTGGCGCGCCTCCAGGATATGTGGGTTATGAAGAAGGCGGACAATTGACTGAAAAAGTGAGACGTAAGCCTTACTCCGTCATCTTGTTGGATGAAATAGAAAAAGCGCATCCAGATGTGTATAATATTTTACTACAGGTGCTAGATGATGGTCAATTAACAGATAGTCTGGGCAGAAAAGTAGATTTCAAAAATGCACTTATTATCATGACCTCCAACATTGGAGTTCGCCAATTGAAAGATTTTGGTCAAGGTGTAGGTTTTGTAACAAAAGCGCGAGAAGAAACCACAGACGAGTTTTCAAAAAGTGTGATTCAGAATGCGTTGAAACGTACTTTTTCTCCAGAATTTTTGAATCGAATTGATGATATTGTAATATTCAATAGCTTAGGCAAGCAAGAAATATTCCAAATCATTGACATCAGTCTTCGCGATTTATACAAGCGTTTAGAAGGCATGGGTTATCACTTAGTGCTTTCGGATGAAGCAAAAAGTTTTGTAGCAGAAAAAGGTTACGATCCTCAATTTGGTGCAAGACCTTTAAATCGAGCCATACAGAAGTACGTCGAAGACCCACTTGCAGAGTTTATTCTTGGTGAAAATCCAGAGGAAGGCACTCGACTAGAAGCAGTTATGAACGAAGATGGCACAAACGTTTTGATACAATCAGCTAAAACAGTGCAAACGGACGCAGAATAAAATTTTGTTCTACCGACTAACTTTTGCACATTAATTAGACAAATAGTTAAACCGTCTGCCACATCCTAAAAGTGTGTCAGGCGGTTTTTTTAAAAACAAAAAAGATATTTGGGAACTTTTTTGTATCTCAATTCATTACATGTATGGATGGTAACGTAAGTTATCATCACCCGAATGCAATCCAAGCAAAGTAAAAAATTAACCATCCAATCATAAATTAACAAATTACTGCTTTACAATTATTAGTAATTCAGTATATTTGCAATGAAAATTCAGTCTTCATAGCAAGGATAGTAAATACTAAAGTCGAGTCTATTTTGTTTACTTAAAATTACACAATTACACCAAGTTTCTCTGAAACTAGGTTCAAGTACGAAAATGTAATTGTGATATTTTGTTGAATAAGTGAAACTGGTTCGCAAGTGACAGGAAGATTGTTTTTTCACTAATCAAAACCCTGTAAAAATTCTAAATCATTCCTTGTTATGTATTTAAACTTAATTATTTAACTAAATTAGCACCTTTGGCAACAAGAAATCCTGGTAGTTTTAGTTCCAACACTGGTAACAAACCTAGATCTGGTAACTTCAATCGAGAGAAGCAAGAGGATAAGGAAGAACATCGTATCAACGAGTTAATCCGCGTTCCAGAAGTAAGATTGGTGGGAGATAATATTCCACAAGTCGCAGAAAAAGTGGGCGAACAGATTGAAGCGGGTATGGTTTACCAAACACGACAAGTCAGACAATGGGCGGAAAAACTAGAATTGGATGTGGTGGAAATATCTCCAAATGCAGTTCCACCTGTAGTTAGAATCATTGATTACCGCAAATTTCTTTACGATAGGAGAAAGAAAGAAAAAGAAATGAAAGCCAATGCGGCTAAAACGGTCATCAAAGAAATTCGCTTTGGTCCTAACACGGACGAACATGACTTTGAGTTCAAGCTACGTCATGCAAGGACTTTCTTGGAGGAAGGAGCAAAAGTAAAGGCTTTCGTCAATTTCAAAGGTCGTGCCATTGTTTTCAAGGACAGAGGAGAATTGATTTTGCTAAAATTCATTAAGGAACTAGATGAGTTAGGTGCGCCAGAATCTCTACCAAAGCTAGAAGGACGTAGAATGCAGGTGATGATAAGTCCTAGAAAGCAGCAGAAAAAGGCAACTCCAAAGCCAGCACCAAAGGAAAAAGAAAAAGAGTAACATACAATATGTGTGATTATTCAAGTTGAAACGCTGTGAATCAAAACACGCCATCAACTTAAATCAAAATACCGCAAGGCGGACTTCGTAAGATTATCTATGGAGTTCGCCTTTTTGAACATATATGAGACTGCCTATTAATGAGGCAAATCAAGAATAAAAAACCTGAATTAGTAATATAAACTGAAAAGTCTATGAATTTTCACGCAGCGAAGTCATATATTTTGGATCGTTTAGAGCGGGGACTTTCTCAACAACTTACCTACCACAGCTTGTTTCACACTTTGGATGTGTTTCAGACAACAAGTGAATTGTGCTTACTAGAAAAAGTACCACCTTACGAAACCATTTTATTAAAAACTGCCGCACTTTTCCATGATTCAGGTTTTTTAATTAGCAACAAAAGCCATGAGGAATGGGGTTGCCAAATCGCTGAAGAAATACTACCTGATTATCAATACAATACACAAGAAATTCGCCTCATTTGCAATATGATTATGGCGACCAAAATACCACAGTCACCTAGAAACAAATTAGAGCAAATTCTTTGTGATGCAGATTTGGATTATCTAGGGCGCGATGATTTTACCCTATTGGCAACACTTTGTTCAAGGAACTACAGGTTTATGGGGTGTTAAAAGATGAGGTAAGTTGGAACAAATTACAGGTATCCTTCATTGAAAGACATACTTTTTTCACCCCTACCAATCGAAAGCGGAGAGAACCCCGAAAACAGCAATATCTGGATGAATTGCGCCTATGGTTAACTCAAACAGCATAAAAATATACTATTTTTTTTGCACAAAAGCAGCGAAAGCGAAAGCAGGTTCGTTAATAATCAAATTACGTATGATACTTTCAATCGGCTTCTTCCTCTACACTCACTGCTTACTTTTCTTTTGAGAAGAAGCGATTTTTTCTATTCCAGTCTAGCTAATCTTTTTTTAGCCGTAGCAGATATAGCTTTACCTTCTGCTCTTCCAGCTAATTCAGCCAACGCACGGCTCATGATTTTTCCCGCATCTTTAGCAGCAGTAATTCCCAATTCTGCAACCCATTACTCTAAGTAGGCTTCTGATTCTTCTAAACTTATTTGTTGAGGTAAATACCGTACAGAAAATCAAGGAAAAGAATTTGTTGTTGAACCCAAGCGATGGGTGGTAGAACTTGGCTTGGACAAATTTCTTCCCTAGAATAACTAAAGACTGTAAGCGAAGATGCGTTTAGTTGTTTTTAGATGGTGGATGGGAGTTTAGATATATGTTATTTTGTTCTTAAGCGATGTTGGAAGATGAAGAATGAAGAATGAAGAATGAAAACTCAAAACTCAAAACTCAAAACTTTTTTTGAGGGCTTCGCTTGGGGCGAAGCATCTCAAAAAAGTTTACTTATTACTGCTTCACAAATGGCATAATTATCACTTCTTCTG
>JAAUTG010000317.1 GCA_012031785.1 Saprospiraceae bacterium
CCATACACTTTAGAAAAAGTTTTGGACACAACACATTTTTTCACTGCTTAACTAAATATACCATAGATGGATAATTAGGGGTATCAATATAATCATAATAGGCTTCGTCCGAAAAAAGCATAGTTCGCTCGCTGACTGTTTCGCAAAAATCCTTTGTAAGATTAGCATCCAACAGCGTGCCAGAAGGATTATTTGGATTGCACAGGAATACTAAACGAGTATTTGTATTCACTCGTTTTTCGATTTCCTCCAAATCGAAACCCATATTGGCATCCAAAGGTGCAGCGTTGATGTAAGCGCCCATTTCCTTCGCATAACTCATCAAGGCATCGTAAGTAGGCATGGATGTTAAAATCTCTCCACCATGCAAACTATAAGTAAGTCCTGCCACACGCAATCCTTCGTTGGAGCCAGAAGTAAGTAAAACATGAGCTGGAGATACACCTTCTTTTTGAGCAATTTTTTCTATCAATGGTTGATAGTACATGTTTGGATAGCGAAATGAAGCACTCATTACTTCTTTCATGGCAGCTATTATTTTGGGCGAAGGTCCATAAGGATTTTCATTAGCTGCCAATCGCACAATACCGTTTACACTGGCAGTTGGTTCAAAGGAGGGGTTCTGTATTGGAGCAGCATTGCCCAACCTTCCAGTAGCTAGTATGGCACTTGTCAAACCAGCAGTACGAAGCCATTGTCTTCTGTTTAAGTGTTTCATCTTATGTGTTGTTAGTTTTTTAGCCCCATTTCTGCCCAATGACAATAATTGAGCCTCCAAAGAATGATTCTTATTTGCGCTCGAAGATAATACTTCTTACTAATTATTACGCTAAAGAACTTGTAAAAATTGGATAAATTTTATATCACTAAAATATATCCAATTTTGTACTCCTTTTACTTCTATCGGTCACGCCACCAAGAAGCCAAAGAAGAACCTGTGATATTCATTAACGGACCAAAAACAGCCGGTGCTAAACCTACCGTAGCCAACATTCCTATCTCTTTTGCAATTCCAGAAGCTAATCCTGCGTTTTGTAAACCAACTTCTATGGCAATCGTTCTGCAAGATTTTTCGTCCATACGTAACACCCTGCATGACCAATAGCCTAATAAATAACCTAATATGTTGTGTAAAAAGCAAGCTACAATTAGCAAAGCACCTACTTTCATCAAATCATTGCGTCCAACTGCCGTAACAACGACAATAATAGCAGCAATAGCTAACATAGAAACAAAAGGCATCCATTGATTGATTCGCTCTGGTCTAGGAACAGTTTTTTGAAGTATTATGGCTGCGCCTGCTGCGAGTAGTGCAATCCAAATTAAATTGTTAACAGTAGATAGCGTCTCTGAACTACCAAGCACGAAGGAGAGTAATTGCGAAAAGTAACTATACATGAAATAGCTCGCCACAACTAATCCTAAACCGATTAAGACAACTAATCCTTTAGAATTGCGCTGCTGCCAACTGGATGGTTTTTCCAACAGCCCGTTGAATAGCAAACCTGCGGCTATTGGTATGATTACAATTTTGAAAATACTGAACATCATCGCCCAAAAATCAATTGGAATATATTGTCCTGCCAGCAATTGCATCAATAAAGGAGTTATCAAAGGCGCAAGCAGTGTGGCTACTGCGGTAAGCGTTACAGACAATGCAACATTTGCTTTTGCAATGTAGGTCATTACATTAGAAGCTAACCCGCTTGGGGAGGTACCCACCAAGATTATTCCAGCAGCAATTTCTGGTGGAAATTGGAATAAATACGCCAATCCAGTTCCTACTAAAGGCATAATTGTAAATTGACATAGAACTCCAATGATTACACCTTTAGGCATTTTTACGACGCCCATAAAGTCTTGCAAGCTCATCGTGGTTCCCATCCCGAACATGATAATTTGTAGTAAAGGCACAATGGCACTACTTAGTGTGTAATCTCCAATTTTTAAAAAATACTGCGGGTAGCACATAGCTGCTGTAACAGCAGTAAGTATCCAAAGCGTATAAGATAAACTTTTCACTTTATCATAGCTGTTCGTGCCAGTAGCAAGTAGCGCAAGGGCAATTATGGCAACAGGACCCATTATACTATGCTGTTGTAGCAAATAGAGCGGAATTAGAGATGCACCGAGCACCCAACTGATGCGGACTAACCATTTGGAATAAGTGTTGCTGGTTGTATTTGCCATGATAGTATGATTAGTTGATGATGAAATTGTTCTAGCGTGATGAAATCTAATTTCTAGGACAAACAGTCGGTGAAATACCTACTGAACAGTCATTTTCTGTCAAATTTACTACCCTGTGAATTTGTTTAAAACTTTTAGTTATCAAATTATCGTGTAAAAAGGTGATCATGTCTTCTGTGTAAAGTCTCATCGGAGAACCTGCCCATTCATGTTTACCGCCACAAAAAGTAATGGTGTGAAACGGCTGCTCCAAGTCCTTTAAACGTGTGGTGATGCTGGCTGCCCCGTGTAGCATTAAATAGCCTGCATCTCCATAACCACAGTAATGATGTGCCGCGCTACCATAAGGCACTAATGGGTCACAGGTGCCATGAAAGAATTGCGTTGGTATTGCATTTTGCGCGGTAATCAGATTCAAGTCTATAATCGCGCCTGCCATACTAATCAATGCGGCGTACTTGAAATTATTAGGTAACTTAGGACTTTCTGTCAGTAAATGTTCGGAAGTCCAATAGCCAGCATGAAGTATAGCTTCCGCACCTGCACTACTTCCTGCCAATGCGATTTTGGTGGAATCTACACCAAACTTATCTGCGTTTTCTAACAAAAAGTTAGTAGCACTCCATATATCTTCTACTGCAAGTTGAAAAGTTTTTATTTTATTAGGAGTCGGTTGGTCACAACCAAATGACTGTCCTTTCATGGTCAAGCGATATGAAATAGAAGCCACTACGTACCCACTTTTTACTAACTGTTCTGCAAATTTTATAGTGTGCTCTTCATCGCGCCGTCCACCCGAAAATCCACCACCATGTACATACAAGAGTAAAGGGCGTTTGATTTGCTGGTCATTTTGAGGTTGATAAATATCCAAATCTAAAGCGATGCCTGCTTTCTGGGCGTAAGTGTAAGTTTTCTTCTCTACCGCCTCAAACACAGGTAGTTTGTATCTTTGATTGGTCGAAATACGCCGTTGTGCGAATATCCAAGCCAGGTAGTTCGTATCTGCAAACACATTATCCCAACTGTTGTGATTTACGCCTGGATATTCAGTGTATTTTACGTTTGCGCCTTGTCCTTTTAGGGCTTGATACATTTTACGTGATAAATCAACAGGCACTACTGCATCTGCATCGCCATGAAAAATCCAAAACGGTGTATTTTTAGCATAAAGTCCTGTCAAAGCGACATTACCACCACCACAAATAGGTGCAGCAGCAGCAAAAAGATGAGGCTGACGAGCCAGCAAATCAAATGTTCCCATGCCGCCCATAGAAAGCCCAGTAATATAAATTCTATCCACATCTACTGCTTCTTTCAAAATGGTTTCTTCCAGCAAATCCATTGCTAATTGCATAGATTTGGTAGGGCGTTCGTGGAAAGGATATGCCCAATTTTTGTCATTTCGCTCTACGTGTGTCCAATAATCGTCTTTAGCGCATTGCGGAAAAAGGATAATAGCAGGATATTTTTGACGATTTTCTTCCTTCGCAAACAAAGCTGCCCCATGCGTTAATTGAAGTTCATTATCATTGCCTCTTTCTCCTCCACCATGCAAAAAAGTAAGACTGGATAAACACTATCCAGTTGATAATTGGCTGGATACATGATTCGATAAGGTATATTTTCCCCATTCTCATTGACATAAACCCTTTTTTGATAAACGGAAAAGTCTTGTGCGAATAAATTGTAGGTAGCTAGAAAAAGACAATATAATAGTGCTATTCTCATGTTCAAGTTGGTTGTATCTTAAATTTAAAAAGTAAAAGTAGGTAATTTTTAATAAAATCCAATTAATCTATTGAGATATTTGATAAACGAGGCTAAAGGCAGTATTTTTATATCCTGCGTTTTCAGCGGCAGGTGGTTAAGTTTTTGAAATCTATAGTGCTTAAATAAACTGAATGTTCGGAACACAAACTAGTTCTACACACTTTAAAATACTGTTGCTCATTATTCAAGTCAAGTGTAGCTTGAATGACCTTGTTACATTCGCTCTAAAGATGGAATATAATGCGCATAAGAAGTTCCTTTGAGTGCTTCAATCACAGCCGCTTTATTGGAAATCATAGAAGAAAGCTCCGAAGGTGTTACTTTTTGAAGTTGGGTGCTGGTAGCCACGTAAGGTACTTGTAGAAACTCATAAACTTTTCTCATGGTGGCTTCGCGAGAAATGTCGTCGCGGAGGTCTTTCTCATAGGAAAGGTAAAGATGGGGATAAGTAGCGATGATACTTTTTTCAAAGCGTTCTAGAATATCAAGTTCAGTTAAAAATTTTAAAAATACAGCCGGGTCTAGCTCAAAAGGAGGTACAGAACTACTATCCCTACCTGCCTCGTTGTGCCATTTTCCTCTGTAAAAACCGTAAATAATGGAAAGTGCTTGCTTGGCTTTATTTTCTCTATCTAGGTAAATTAATTTGTAATTTTCTTTATGAACTAGCGTATCTAACAAAGACGGTTTATGTTTTATACCTGTTTGAACGTTGAGTAGTTGGTAAGAAAGTAATTTGAAGCCATATATCTCTTTTTTTGAGCTTCTTTCAAATCTTCTTACCAGTGGATAAGGAAACGCTACTCTTCTTTTGAGGAGTTCGCCATCGCACTGAATAGCTGGATTAGAGTTAATCAAATCCACTAATAAGGTACTTCCAGAACGACCAGAAGTGAAGATAACGAATTTAGACGCTGGCTCGTGATTGGCTACTAAAGTTTTGGAAAGAAAGTTCCAAATTTCGAGTAAGTAACCTAAATAAAACGAGGACACATGATAGCGAATGGTTCCTATTTTAAAATTTCTGTAAAATTGCTTTATTCGACTTGTACTGTGCTGCCTCATCTTTTAATTGCGATGTTAGCAATTGGGCTTATGTGCAAAGTGTTGATTGCTTGTTAATTAAAAAATAAATAACTTGTGTTTTAATTATACCTAGTTACGGTTTCCACTGAAAACAAGTGGAAGTATTAATTTCGTACACAAATTTTACTTGTTTATTGAAGTGGCACAAAGATAAAGTATTTAACTTTGGATTTTAATTGTAAAACATATTATCCAATAATTTTATTAGTTCCATAGAGCCGCAGCGTGTCGTATAATAACTTTATGGCTCGTTCAAAGGTTGCAAAATTAAAATTTATGATGCTGAGATATTTTCTGTCTATTTGTTTGGGATCATTTTTCTACTTGTGGTGTGACGCGCAAAGCGACCAAAAACATCTACAAGATATTAGAGTGGATGTAATTTACTTGGCATCCGACTTTTTGCAAGGTCGTGAAACAGGTACTTTCGGAGAAGAATTGGCT
>JAAUTG010000041.1 GCA_012031785.1 Saprospiraceae bacterium
TCGCCCATTTGATGGAACTGAAGAGTTTCTTGTGAGTTGATTAGATTGGGAGATGGTAATTTTTTATTATACTATTTGCAAAATCTCAACTTTCATGCTATCAACAAAAATCAAAGAAATTGATAACCAGATTGAAGTTCAGCACTAACAAAATGAAGAGAAGGAAGCCGAACTAAAATACCTTGCAAAGAGTTTTATTACCACTAGAAAGTAAAAAATGAGGTATGATTATTGCTAATCCGATTTATGATGTTGTATTCAAATATTTATTGGAAGATGTGGAAATAGCTCAAGAGTTGTTATCCACCATCTTAGGGGAACAAGTGCTCAATTTAGAAGTAAAACCACAGGAAACAGCTACCGAAACAGGAGGTGGTATTAATATTTTGCGTTTTGATTTTAAGGCAATTCTGGTAAAGGAAAACGGTGAACGCATCAAGATGCTTATTGAACTACAAAAAGCTAAGCAAGCATTTGATGTAATGCGTTTTCGGCGTTACTTGGGCGACAATTATCGCAAAGAAGATGTGGTGCTGAATGAGCAAGGTGTTTCTGAAAAGCGACCCTTACCAATTGTGACTATTTTATTTTTTGGGTTTTCATCTCGACAGCATCAAGTCAGGAATAGTAAAGATTAACCGAGAATACCGAGATGTAGTCACTCAAGAAATATTGGACATCAAAGAAGATTTTGTCGAGTTGTTGACACATGATTCCTATTTGATTCAGGTGCGCAAGTTAGCCAAAAAAGCCCGAACGAAGCTAGAGCGAGTACTACAAGTTTTTAGTCCGATTTACCAAACAACTGATAATAGACACCAGTTAGATTTTCAGGGAAATACGGATGACCCGTTGGTCAAAAAGATGATAGAGCGGTTGGGGCGAGCGATTGCCAGTGAGGAAATTCGAGAAAAAATGGATGTGGAGGATGAACTAGATCGTATTTTCGAGCGAGAAATGAAGAAATTGGCAGCCCAGAAAGATAAGATCATTGCGGAGAAGGAAGAAATTATTGCAGAGAAAGAGGAGGTGATTACTGAAAAAATCAATTGGTGATTGAACTACAAAGACAAATTGAAGAGCTAAAAAAGCAAATTAAGTCATAAATTATTCCCCTATATACCGAAAACTCCAAAGGTTTTGAAACAAGTCTTTTTAGACCATACTTTTCAAACATTTATAGTTATCAATATTTGAAAACAAGTATTTTATAATTTCACTAAGAAAGGTTAAAATCGCTAAATTTAGAGTCTTCGAAGTTTTCAGCAATAATCATAACATGTTTGTAATGAACGGGAAATAGTTATCCTGCTCTCATCAACAACCGCTTTATGCAAAAAATGTGCATAGCGAGCGCGAAAGGTACAGAAAAACCCAATATCCAGATAAATGGAGTTTCGCTCAAGATGGTATGGTGAGGTGTCACGAAAAACAATTGCCATTTATTAGGTACGGAAGTGAAAGCCAACCACAAGAAATTGATAGTCAGTAAAATACCAAAGAAATTCCAAATAATAGCTTGAAATTTTAACAACCGCCGTTCAAAAAACAGATGACCAGCCAACAAGGCAGTAAGCCCAACAACAATGTCTTGGTTAAGCCACTCAAAAGTCATTTGTAAAGGAACGAATCCCCCTTTATATCCCAACCAAAGCGCTGCTTCTGTGCCAATACGAAATACCTGAATCTTGATGAGCCAAGCTGTTGGAATCATTTTCAGCACACTACCAAAGGACTTACTACCTGTCAAAACACCTATTAGCAGGATGCCTGGCAACAAAACCCACACCAACTTGGGAAGTGTATCACCTGCTTGATGAAACAAATGAAGTCGAGCAGCAATAGCCAAAATGAGTAGCCAAAGTAGTAACCCCAAACTAATCCAACGCAATCTATCTTGGCGATTAGGAATCGCTAAACGACGGAAAGCATGTTGCAAACTATACAAAATAGCACCAATTACGCCCAAAACAGTCAGGATGATTAGTATTTGACTAAGGACGTAAATGGTGCTATTCATGTTGGAGTAATAGAATTATTTACTTTCCAGCAGTAATACTCCCGAAGCCATGAATTTGAATTCTTGTTTAGGTGTGGTGATGGCTGCAATCTCTGTGGCAGATTTTCCAGCATCTTCAGCGTAATGGCGAAGTTCATCCACGGAAGTCACCTCTTTGTAAGCATATCCTTCCATAATCACTTCTTTACCCGCAATATCCAAAGGCATGAAAAAGCCATAATCCTTGAATTTAACGAATAACTTTTCGTCGGTCTTATCAGACACAAGGTTCATCCAGCAGCCTTTGGCTTGACAAACTGCATCCACTTTGCCTTTTACCTTCACGAACATCGAATCAGATTGTTCCATTTGTTGCACCAACTCTTCAAACGTAATGGCGTTATTTGCAGTAATGGCTGCTCCAAATGTTTGAGCAGGTTTTGTACTTGTTCCCGAAATACCCTTTGGTTGGCAAGCTAGTACCACCAAAGCTAGTAAGCTAAAAATGAAGCACTTATTCATCATGTTTGCGTTTTTTAATTTAATTTTTCAATTATTTTACTTGATACTTGATTTTACCTCCAACAATGGTTGTTAACACCTTGGTGTTCAAAATTTCTTCATCCGTACATTCCATCAAATCGTTGGATAGCACCACCAGATCAGCTAATTTACCTTCTTCTAAACTGCCTTTTAATTCTTCTTCAAAAGCAGAATAAGCACAAGCCAATGTGTAAGAATGAATAGCTTCAGCTCTAGTCATGCTTTGTTCAGGGAAAAACACCATAGAAGGAGCCGTTCTTCGCCTGGTCACGGACGCATAAAAACTTTCAATAGGTGATATATCTTCTACGGGCGTATCTGTGCCGTTTGTCACCACAGCACCCGCGTCAATCAAAGAACGCCAAGGATATGCACCGTATTTTGCACGTTTGATACCCAATCTTTTAGTGACGTAGGGCGCGTCAGAAGTGCAATGAATACCTTGCGTAGAAGCATAACGCCAAGCTGCTTGAATCTTGGAATATCTACTGTATCTAAATGTTGAGCGTGTTCAATTCGCCAGCGTAATTCTTTTTTATCGGGATGCTCTTCAAAAGTTTGTTCGTACAAATCCAGTACCATTCTATTGCCTCTATCACCGATGGCATGGATACAAAGTTGTAAATCGTTTTCTATGGCTAAATCAGCAACAGCTTTTAATGTGGTGATGGGAGTTGTATTTTGTCCTTCAAAATCTTTTTTATCATCGTAAGGAGCTAGTAACCAAGCACCAAAAGCTCCCAAAGCTCCATCAATAACGGCTTTGATAGAACGACAAGTGAAATAATTATTTCCCACACCTACCAAAGGAAATTCATCTACCTGCTCTTTCATCAC
The DNA here is from genome assembly GCA_012031785.1 of Saprospiraceae bacterium. Classification (GTDB taxonomy): domain Bacteria; phylum Bacteroidota; class Bacteroidia; order Chitinophagales; family Saprospiraceae; genus JAAUTG01. The sequence goes on from JAAUTG010000041.1 coordinate 3,380, forward strand.
CTCGTAAGGTTGTCGAATCATAGACCAAAGTCGCACGTCAAGTTTACCTTCTTCAGCCATACTTTTGTAACGTGCAATTTCCTCAAAATCTGCACCTGCATCTTGAAAAGATGTCACCCCATTTTCCAAGCAATTTTGCGCTGCTAGTTCAATACCTTTGTACCATCTTTCCAAAACTTCTGCTTCTGGCAAGGTTTCTATATAGGTTTGATAGGCTTCTGTGATTAAACTCATTGCTGTTTCCTCAAAAACACCTATGGCTTCGCCCCTGCTATCGCGTACAATTTCGCCGCCTGCTGGGTTGGGCGTTTCTTTGGTGATGCCAGCCAACTCCATTGCTTTTTTGTTAGCAAACAGGGAATGTCCGCTTGCATGGCGCAATAGAACAGGGTGCTCAGGAGAAACGGCACTCAATAAATCGTGGTAAGGATAGCCCAATACGTTTCTCACAGGTGTACTATCCCATTTTTCTTGATGCCAACCTCTGCCTGTAATCCATTCGTTAGGTTTTGCGCTTTGAGTACGAGCCTGTACCATCTTCACAATTTCTTCCCAACTACCTGATTTTAGGAAATTCAAATTCATTAAACTGGAACCCAATCCTGAAAAATGTCCATGACCTTCAATAAAACCAGGCATCACGAATTTCCCTTCCAAGTTCACTACTTGCGTGGCTTCTCCAATGTAGCGTTCAATGGTTTTGCGGTCTCCTATCTTTAAGATTCTATCTCCCAGTATCGCAATTGCTCTGCCTTTGGCTGGTCAACATCTACGGTGTAAATGTTACCGTTCAAAAGCACCAAATCAGCTTTTTCTTCTAAACCTACTTCGCAAGCAGTTGCCAATAGAAGCAACCCAATTAAATAAAGGACACCATTTTGACGCATATCACTCAATTTTTGCTGTTCAATAATTTAGGTTTTTATCGGGCGGAGTGGACTATTTATCCACTCCGTGAGATGTGTAATTGATTATCTCGTTAAGTACATATATCGTTGACGATCCAATTCTCTAAAAAATGGATCTGACAAATCTACAATAAATCGAATTGCCTCACCTGTGGATTTCATTTCAGGACCTAAACTTTTATCCACATTCGGAAATTTATTGAACGAAAATACAGGTACTTTAATCGCATATCCACTTGGGCGTGGCTCTATTTTGAAATCTTTCAGTTTGTGCGTCCCCAACATTATTTTAGTTGCAATTTTCAGGTAAGGCACTTTGTACGCTTTTGCAATGAAAGGCGTTGTCCTAGAAGCGCGTGGATTGGCTTCAATTACATACACTTGGTCATCTTTTATTGCAAATTGCACATTAATTAAACCTCTGATATTCAAGGCGAAAGCAAGTTGTTTGGTGTATTCTACCATTTGATTGACTGCTTTCACAGAAAGACTATAAGTGGGCAACACCGCCGCGCTATCGCCAGAGTGGATACCAGCAGGTTCGATATGCTCCATAATCCCCATGATATGCACCTCTTCACCATCACATATTGCATCAATTTCTGCTTCTTTGGCACGATCTAAAAATTGGTCAATCAAAACGCGATTGTCTGGTAAATGCTTAAAAATGGTCAACACATGACGCTCCAACTCATGGTCGTTGATGACAATTCTCATACGCTGTCCACCTAACACGTAAGAAGGACGCACTAGCACAGGATAGGTGACGCGATTGGCAATTTCCAGTGCCTCGTCCACTGTTCTAGCGACACCATATCTGGGATACGGAATTTCTAACTTTTTTAGTAAGTCAGAAAAAGCGCCTCGATCCTCCGCTAAATCCATATTTTCATAAGAAGTACCTATGATTTTTACTCCGCGTGCGCTCAAATTTTTGCAAGCTTGAGTGCAGTTTGCCCTCCCAATTGAACAATCACGCCTTCTGGTTGCTCTAATTCGATAATTTCTTCCAAATGTTCCCAAAAAACAGGCTCGAAATATAGCTTATCAGCAATATCAAAATCCGTAGAAACCGTCTCAGGGTTACAATTCACCATAATTGCTTCATAACCACACTCTTTGATGGCTAGAACGCCATGAACACAGCAGTAATCAAACTCAATGCCTTGACCAATACGATTCGGACCGGAACCTATCACGATCACTTTTTTCTTATCTGGCGTAGGATGACTTTCATTTCCACGTCAAAAGTGGAATAATAATAAGGTGTTTTTGCCTCGAACTCCGCAGCGCAAGTGTCCACCATTTTGTAGGTGCGCTTGATACCCAGCCACTTTCTATACCGCGTCACATCGTGTTCATCAATGCGCATCAACCAAGCAATTTGCGCATCCGAATAGCCCAATTGCTTTAATTTGATGAGAAAATCTTTAGGAATATCCTCTGGTACATTGTAGCGCATCAACTGGATTTCTATCTCTACCAATTGATTCAATTGGTCAATAAACCAAGGGTCAATATTAGTCAGTTTATGAATAGTTTTCTTAGGCACACCTAGTCGTAGCGCGTCTTTCAGCCTAAATATTCTGTCCTCACTGGCTTCTTCCAGGCGCTTCAAAATATCCTCCGTTCTAATCCATTCTTTCATATCTGCGCCCAACCCCATTCTACCTTTTTCGAGGGATTGACAAGCTTTTTGCAACGCTTCTAAGAATGTTCTACCAATTGCCATCACCTCTCCTACCGACTTCATTTGTAAGCCAAGTCGAGTATCTGCACCTTGAAATTTAGAGAAATTCCAGCGCGGCATTTTTACTATCACGTAATCCAAAGTAGGCTCAAAAAAGGCAGAAGTGGTCTTAGTAATTGCGTTTTTCAATCGTCTAAGTGGTAGCCAATCGCTAGTTTGGCAGCCACCTTGGCAATTGGGTAGCCTGTTGCCTTACTTGCCAAAGCCGAAGAACGAGACACACGTGGATTGATTTCAATCACAATCAATTCTTCTGTCTTTGGATTTTGGGCAAACTGAATATTGCAGCCTCCTGAAAAGTTACCTAAAGAACGCATGGCATGAATAGCTTGGTTGCGCATTTCTTGATAAGCAGTATCAGAGAGGGTCATGGCTGGTGCTACGGTAATGCTATCGCCGGTGTGAATTCCCATAGGGTCAAGGTTTTCTACCGTACAGATAATCACTACATTGTCGTTCTTATCGCGCAATAATTCTAGTTCAAACTCCTTCCAACCTAATACTGCTTTTTCCACAAGCACTTCGTGGGTAGGGGAAGCCTCCAGCCCTCGCCTTAAAGCTGCGTCAAACTCGGAGACCTCATGCACGAAACCACCACCAAACCCCCCTAGGGTGTAGGATGGTCGAATTACTAAGGGAAAACCAATTTTTTGTGCCGCATCCTTACCTTCCAGCACAGAGTTGGCAATGATGGATGGTGCTACGCTCAAGCCAATTTTAATCATGTGGGAGCGAAAAGCTTCGCGGTTTTCTGTCAACTCAATGGCATCCAAATCTACGCCAATCATGCGTACTTGGTATTTGTCCCAAACACCTTGCTTACCCGCTTCGATTGCTAGATTCAGTGCTGTTTGGCCTCCCATTGTTGGAAGTACGGCATCAATTTGATGTTCCTCCAAAATTTTTATAATACTATTTACTTCCAATGGAAGCAAATGGATGTGATCCGCCATCATGGGATCTGTCATTATCGTAGCTGGATTTGAATTAATCAGCGTCACTTCAATACCTTCTTCTCGCAAAGCACGAGCAGCCTGTGTGCCAGAATAATCAAATTCACAGGCTTGACCAATAATAATAGGACCGCTACCAATAATTAAAACTGAACGGATGGAAGTATCTTTAGGCATTTTTACTCTTAGATTACAAAATAGATGCTAAAAAGCCCTTAGGCATAAATTACGCAAAAGTAGTGGTTGCTAGAGAACATTCAAAAGGAAATACGCAATTTAAAAGGAATTAATTTAAAAAACTATATAACCTATCAAAATAGAAGGATTACTTGGTGTTTTAGGCGTTTTTTAAACGTTAATTTTGTTTATACTTCAACTAAATTAATAAAAAAAGAAAGGTGGAGCTTGAACTGAGCAGATATTTTTTTCTTGCTAGGCTAGTCCTTGGTTAGCGTCCAGTTTTTATTTGTATCATCCGCTATCATCACTGTTTTTCTTCTTCCTCCAAAACTACCTGATACCACTCAATCTACCGCTTTTGCTTATTTCAAAGGCGAATAGTGAAACGGATAAGGCTTACCAGTATTTACTTTCTAAAATACTGGTAATCAAGAAAATAGCAAACAGCCAATCGCGTAACATCAGAACCTAATTATACTTCAAAATGACCTGTTCATTCGTTGGTTCTTGATAGCCCCAATAGGCACAAGTGGCGTTGCGCATTCGATTAGGTTTAAAATGGAGTTGAGCAGACAAGGTGTAAGTATTTTTCAATACGGGAGCAAGCACGTCTGCCCAAAAATTAACACTCAAAATTCATTAAACACAGCAATAGATTGTTGTGTAGAAAACGTAGGCGTTTCGCTATGAAAATGATAGTAGCCTTGATTAAACATGGAGCTTGGTTTTTCAAAAAAAACAGCCTCTATTAGCGTTCCAGAGCTGATAGCAGCTACATGCTTAATCTGTTCCGAGCAAAGTAAATCGTAAGTGTTGTATTCTCCTCGTAGCGTCTGCATTTGCAGTTGATTAAAAAAAGCAGTACGCGCTTCTGACTCTAGGTCAAATGGATGTGGTTTGAAGAAAATTTGCCCAAACTGTTGTAGCGCCTGAATTTGAGCAGCATAGTCCTCTAGCTTTTTGAGATAAGTATTTTTTATTAATGAGCGATCCACTTTGGTTTGACCGAAGATAATGACACCTTCTATGTCGAAACGAGGATTCTGACGTAAAAATCTTGCGCGAAGCAAATCGGCGGTTTGATAAATTAAAATTTGTGGCAATTGATAGGCAACCAGTCGCTCGAAAATGGAAGGCGTATTGGTAGTAAAGCAAAAGAAAATATCGTCCATGAAGCGCACTGGATCCCACATGAGGTTGATACAAGGTACGTCCAGTTGTTTGAATATTTGTATCATAAAGGGAGATATTTCGAACCCAATCACCAAGCTATCTTTGAAAAAAGGAGAAAAGTAATCGGTTATCTCTTTTGGCACTTCTTTTTGGTAGTATAGTTCAATCCAACTTTCCACAACGGATGGCATTCCCAAAAGTGCGTACACCTCGTCTCCATCAAAGGAGCTACCATGTTCCCACTCTACGATTTCTAGTTCTTTTCGCGTGGCATATTTGATGGTTTGGTGAAGCACTTTGTGCATCCATTTGGTGTGGTTGGCAATAACTTCGTGTTTGTGGATAGGATTAGCAACCCTCAATAAGTCAGAAGTTAGCACAAGTCTATTTACTTTCATTGGTGTAAATGTCTAAATCTATCAAAATAAAATATTTAATACCCTGAAAAATCCTTAAAGTTCTCTGACGGTTTTAAAAAAAAGCTAGAATTGTTAAAATTAAATGATAGATTAACACTAAATCTATCAAAAAATCGGTGATAGATTTTTTGATTCCTAGCTGTATCCATTTGATTTGATTGCCATTACTCAGTTCCAAGGGTTTAGGAAGCAGTTTATTGCTAAAATTAGGTGTAAAACTTATGAAGAATGGGGAACGAGCAATAAATAAATTCTTTCACAACTCACTCATTATCAATCAAAAAACAAGAGTTTATAACTCATAATTTCTAACGCGTCAGTAAAAAAATTATCTTTTTTCATCAGGAATCTGATTTTGTTTGACTGTAAAAGAATAAAATTGCCGTTCTTTGAGTATAAATATGTATTTTTCATCTTTGCGAACTTTGCTAATATTACACTGCTGGCTATTTGTGTCTGATTTTTAGTTGTTTAAGTTAAAGTCTAACTATTCAGGCTTCCATTAAGAATGATGGGATTTAAAAGTGCTAATGACCAAAGACTAAAAACCAACTGTTTAGCTCATAGAAACTTATCAAATAACCAGTTACACAACAGTCTAACTAATTCTTTGTCTCTTGAAGTACACTAAACATACACTAAAAAAAATGGAAACTTTGATGGAAGAACAAGGTTACATCATTCGGTATGAAAAAGGCAATTTTCAAAGTGGCTATTGTATGGTGAAAGATCGTAAGATTATAGTCATCAATAAGTTTTTGGAAACCGAAGCGAGGTGCAACTGTTTATCGGAGGTGATGAGTCAGGTGCAGATAGATGCGGTCATTTTCAGCGAAAAATCGGCTAAATTTTACGAACAACTTAATACAAACTCATCGCAGGAAGCACAGGATGAAGCAATAACATCTTGAATCAACTCCAAACATGGGAAGGCTGTTATTTCCAAAAGTCAAAACAACGCTATGAAAGTCACATTTTTAGGTACAGGCACTTCCACAGGTTGCCCAATGATAGGTTGCGATTGTGAAGCCTGTTTATCTAATGACCCAAGGGATCATCGGTTAAGAACTTCTGCTTTGGTGGAAACGGAGGGTTTGCATATTCAAATTGACATTGGTCCGGATTTTAGGCAACAAATGCTTCGCAGCAAAAATACTAGAATAGATGCGCTGTTGCTGACCCATGAGCATAACGATCACGTCATTGGGTTAGATGAAATTCGTCGCTACAATTTTTTACAAAAACGGGCCATTTACCGTTATGCTTCTTTGCAGGTGCAGGAAGACCTGAAAAAAAGGTTTGGATACATTTTCAACTATCCACCTTATCCTGGCGCACCACAGATTCAAGTGCATACGATTTCTAAGCAAGAATCGTTTTTTGTCGAACATTTGCAAGTGATTCCAATTCAAGCCATTCACGGAAATTTACCAATTTTAGGATTCCGAATTAAAGACTTTACGTACATTACAGATATTAAATCCATAGAACCCGAAGAACTGCAAAAAGCAATAGGTAGTAAAATACTGGTAGTGAGTGCGTTGCATCAAGAAGCGCATTTTTCGCACATGAACGTTGCGGAAGCTATTGCTTTGGCAGAAATTATTGCGCCAGAACATACCTATTTTACGCATATTAGTCACAGAATGGGCGTTTACAAAAAAGTGATGCCCACGCTACCTAAAAATGTGAGTTTGGCGTATGACGAATTAATTATTAACTTATGAAAGTATTAAAATCACTGCTTTATAGTTTGGCTTTATTAGCGTATAGCAACTTATTATTTGCCCAAGATGAGGATTTTCCTTTTATTGATTATACTTATCAAGACTACCTATGCGCGGTTAAATTCCATCCCAACGGCTTGGCGTTGAGTTATCCAATCGTTGATTTGAATACTGATGCACAATTAAAATTTTCGTTTGACGACTTGGAAGGCGACGTTAAAGATTACCTCTACACCTTAATTCATTGTGATGCTGACTGGAAACGCTCTGCCTTAAACGAATTGGAGTACATGGACGGGTTTACAGAAGCTCGTATTAAGGATTTTCAATATTCTTTTAATACGGTAGTCCAATATACTCACTACGATTTATTGTTGCCTAACGACGATGTGCGGGTTACTAAATCTGGAAATTATCTACTTGTGGTGTACGATGACAGCAACGATAAAAAGGTAGTGATGACTAGGCGTTTTATGGTAATAGAGCCGTTAATAAAAATGACCGCAAGGGCAAATGGCGCGTCGGATGTTTCAAAAATCAGAACGCACCAAGAAGTGGATTTTAAAGTGAACCACGAAGGCGTGCAAATTCGTAATCCGCTAATCGAAGTACAAGCCACCGTGTTGCAAAATGGAAAATGGGACAACGCCATCATAGGCATAAAACCGCTCTTTATTCGACAAAACGAGCTTAGTTTCGACTATCAGAATACGATTGTGTTTCCTGCTGGTAACGAGTTTCGACCAATTGATATGCGGGATTTGAATCAACCCATCAATAACATTTTTTCTATTGAACGTTTTGACGACCGCCATGATGTTACTTTAGAAAAGGACAGCAGCCGCTACAATCAACCATATCTTTACATTAAGGACTTGAACGGGCAGTTTGTCATTGAACACTATTCCAAAAGAGATGCTGATTTGCGGTGTGATTACGCGGAAGTGCTTTTTAGTTATTACGCTTCCGAGCCTTTTAATAATGGCGACCTTTATCTTTACGGTGCTTTTAGCGATTGGACAGTAAAGCCTACTTTCAAAATGGTTTATAATCCCATAATCAATTGCTATGTAGCTAAAGTACCATTAAAAGAGGGATATTATAATTATGCTTATGCTTTTGTACCCAAAAAAGGAAAACCCCTTCCAGAAACCCTGTACACAGAAGGTAGCTGGTATGATACTTCCAATGACTATATCATCTTAGTTTATCAACGCCCTTTTGGCAGTCGCTACGATAAAATTATTGGAGCTTATTTGTTTGATTCAGGAGCGAGGTAGCATTTTTGCTGCTTGCAACACAAACTGAGTTTGCTTACTTCTTGCACTTAGAAAAACATGAAAAAAGTTGATAGAAAGTGTCAGCACAGTTTCCTGTACTTCAACGTACTATCAACTTTCCTAAAAATTGACGACTTCTTTCTCCAGCCAATAGTAGGCAATAAGCAATCAAGCCTACTTATTTTTTCACTTGCAAGGTCAAACTTCTAACTCCTTCTTCTGCTGCCACATACAAAAAGTACGTACCTGCTGCTAGATGAGAAGTATTGAATCTAAGGCTTTCTTGCTGAATGCGCTGCGGTAAAGTCTGTTGAATCACTTTTCCTTGCACATCCAACAGTCGCAAACTCACTTCTTGTGATGTTGCTAAATCAAAATTAACCACAAAATACTCCGTAGCTGGATTTGGTGTAATCTCTATTTTATGTGCATTAGAAAGTTTAGGCAAAACACTTGAAACTAAATCAGGGCTGTTGCCAATTGACATATCTACTGCTGGTACAACATCTAAACCAAACCCAATTAAGTCGTAATCGCCAGTATTACCCACGTCTAACACGCTTGCGTAGCGGGGCGAATCATTAACGAAAACAGACCAAAGGAACATATTCGTATAATCAAATTCGTCGCTGATGGCTGTAAACATCACCTGTTGATCATTCGTTTCATATTGAATGACCACAAAATAATATGCGTCGTTTTCCAATGGTATGCCTACCTCATCCAAGCTCATTGGCACAGTGATAAAACCAGTTTCATCGCCCGTAAAAGTATAACCGTTGAATGCAATAGGTTGGTTTCCATACTCATTTGGTGTTGCTGCTAAATCTCCGTTGAGGTCTCCATCCCATTTGTATGTCAAAATAGTGATTGATCGGTCTGTTAATTCGTCTGCATTACTCACAGCAAAGGTAACATAACGACCAAAGAAACCTTCTCCTTTAGGCACATAGAAACAGTTGCCATAAGCATAAGAATTACTTGAAGCAGGTGCTAGTCCGCCAGTGATGTTTATGAATTTTGAAAATATAGTATCGGAGACAGCAAAAGCAAACTGGCTAACGTTGTCCGTTGTGTCTGCATCATTGCCTGACAAAGTGAGTGAATAGGTGCCAAAATAAATACCCTGTTCTGGTTCTGGTGAAAACTGGTTCGTAAAAACTACGCTTGTAGTAGAATCTTGTTTCAGTAATTCAATTACTACATCCTCTTCAAATACGATAGCATCAGTAACGTTATTTTGGATAGAAAGATTGAGGTTAACTTCTACTTGGTCAGCTGAACCTATGTTTTCGATGTCTGCAATAAATCCAAAAGGCTCCACTTGGCTTGCTGGTGTAAACAAGTTTGGTGCTATACCAAAGCTATTGCTAACGATGGCTAAATTATTGGGCGCTCTTGGATCAGTGGAAGACAATTCTACATCGTCCACCTGCCAATTATATCCACAACCAAAACCTTGTCCCCCATTATTAGTATTCGCGTCGGATAGAAACCGAAAAGCAAACCAAAATTGCTCTGCACCTGCTGCTACGTCAGAGATATTGATATTTACAAGTTCGGGGTTGTTGTCCCCTCCAAAATCATTAGCCGTAAGGTCTGGAAACACTTCAATCGAAGTCCAATTCATAGAATCGCGGCTCACTTCAATCGTCACCACGTCGTTGAACGTTCGATACAACGTTTGAAAATTGAGGAACACAACATCCTTTCCCGTACCGCTCAAACGAGGGGACATTAGCCAAACTTCTTGGGCATCCAAACGGCAGTTCAAATCTGAATCAAAAATCATCCAACCATTACTAGCAGTGGTGGAACGAAGCGATGGAGTAGGAAAACTACCCTGTGGACCTGTACGGGTCCAAATCCAAGAAGCAGAAGGCGTGGTGTTACCTTGAATTTTTATGGATTTCCATGTATTAGGCAAGCCCTGGTCAAAGTCTTCAGAGAAAAAAACGTCTTGAGCCATCACAGAGGACATGCCAAACAAAAACAACAAAAGAGGTAAAAAATAAGTTTTCATGTATAAATGTTATGTAAATAAGATAACGCTTTAGGTGGATAATGAGCCACAAATTATCAAGTGAATTTATGTAGCGTCCATATTGATGGACTGGCACCAAGTTCACAATTCATAGCTTAAAACTAGTGATTTGGTTATTTGTTCGTAAAGTTATTTGACTACATTCTACTTTAAGCCTTCACGAAGCAACTGAAGGTCAATTGTGTAACGTCAGTTGCTAATCCCCCTAAAACAGATAATCCAAATGACCAATTGAACAAATAACCAATTGCGTGACATCAGTTATTTAGATTGATTTTTAGAGTATTCCTGCCAAGATTTGGTTTTGAAATACTCCTCACCAATAAATTTTAGTTCTTTAAGCATGTCTGGTGCAGGTTTAAAACCAGGCGAAACGGTGATGCGCTCAAATTTTTCATTCAGATACACAAATGCTGGATAGCCCATTTGACCGTCCAGTAGAGAGTATGCTAACTCATGTACTCCTCGATTGCCTTGTGCGATAAATTTGAATATATGATTGTCAAAAGGCACGTCTTCGCGCTGCTCTGCGTTGAATTTAACCGCATAAAACTTTTCATTCATGTACTTAATCACGCTTGGGTCTGTGAAAGTTTGGCGATCCATAACTTTACACCAGCCGCACCAATCTGTATAAACATCAATAAATACCTTTCTAGGGCTTTTTTTATTTAATTCGACTGCTTCTTCCCAAGTGTACCATTTGATTACCTCTTCTTTTACAGGACTTTTGGTAGTAGGAAGGCTGAAAGCATAGCAAACTGCTAACAGTATCAAAGTGGAAAATCCTAACAAAACTTTTTTCATCTTTCGCTATTTTAATGATTCTTAAATCAAAAATACGTTCATTTTTTGAACTTATTTGTATTTTAAGGAAGGTTTAACGTTAGTCAGTCTGCAAACTGCTATTATTGACTGTCTGAACATTATTAATAACTTTAAAATCGGTATTTTGCATCTTCATACAAAGAAAAAAGTGGTGGTTGCCATTGGCGGGTCTAGTGGCTCTATTTATGCTAAAGTATTGCTAGATAAGCTCCACCATTTAACGAATCAGATAGAAAAAGTAGGGATTGTAATGAGCGAAAACGCCAAATTTAATTGGGAGTACGAGCTTGAAAACAAAGACTATCAAAATTATCCTTTGATTTTATGAAAAAATAATTTTTTTGCTCCTTTTGCGTCAGGTTCTGCCAAGTACGAAGTGATGATAGTCTGCCCTTGTTCGATGGGTTTGATGGGTAGAATTGCAACAGGGGTCTCCGATGATTTGATTACTCGTGCGGCAGATGTAATATTTAAGGAGCGCAGACGTTTGATACTTGTCCCACGCGATACGCCGTATAGCTTAATCCATATCAATAATATGAAAACCATTGCAGAAGCAGGTGGTATTATTTGCCCCGCATCGCCTTCTTTTTACAGCAAGCCACAAACCATAGAAGCCTTAGCTGCAACCGTGGTGGATAGAGTGCTGGACTTGGCAGGCTTTCAACTGGAAACATATCGTTGGGGAGAGATGGAGGTGGAGCGTTAGTAACGAATGGCATCAACTTAGTAAAATCTTACTATCATTGATGATGTAATTTTAGTATTTTTTAAATACATAAATTGCCGAAAATGAGTGCTTACTGTCGGGATGACTGGCAGTCACCTCGACACTATCCGCTTCACTATCGCGCTTCGTCAAGTCTTAAGTTGACGACATTCGGGTTAGTAACTCGTGTTATTCAGTTGAGGTTTAACAAAAGGCAAATTTCGTATCATCAGTCAGTAAATACGAATTTACAACATTAAAATCATTTTTTATGAAACAGTTGGTACTATTATCATTCCTAATGCTTGTTTTAAGTTTTGCATTTGCGCAAACCTATCCTTTAAAAACAATTGCCGAAGTAACGAACAACAATCCTGACGGTACACCTGCATCGCTTAATGAAAAGTGCGAATTGCATGGAATTGTTTATGGCGGAAATTTTCGCGCAAATGGCTTGCAATTTACCCTTATTGATTCTACCAATAACGGTATCACGGTGTTCAGTAGCACTCAAAATTTTGGCTACACGGTAAAAGAAGGTGACGCAATAGCCGTTCGTGGAGCGATAGGCTTTTTCAATGGTTTGACAGAACTGATTTTGGAAGAGGCTATTCAGGTTATTTCTAGCAATAATCCTTTGTTACCACCTACTGTGATTCGTGAATTGGGTGAAAATACAGAATCGCAACTGGTTAAAATTGAAAATGTTACATTGAGTAACCCCAGCCAATGGACAAACGCTGGCACTGCTTTTAATGCGGATGTGACTAATGGTTTCGATTTATTTCAACTACGAATCACGAATGTTACTGATATTTTCGGCACGAGCGCGCCAAGTGGTACTTTTTCTATTGTTGGGCTAGGCAATCAATTTGACCGCGACGCGCCTTACGATAGTGGTTATCAACTTTTTCCAAGATATTTGGCAGATTTTCAAGGGGCTACTATCGGCGGCGCAGTAGGTTATCCAAAGCGAAGCGTAGGAGAAATGACCACCACGACTACCGCTGGTATTGCTGATTCTTTGGGCAAACGCTGCGAATTAGAAGGTATAGTCTATGGCATCAATTTGAGTGAAACTGGGTTACAGTTTACGATGATTGACGAACAAAATAATGGAATTGGCGTGTTCAAAGGCGGTGAGAATTTGGGCTATACTGTGAAAGAAGGTGATAAAATTGCAGTGAAAGGAGTCATAGACCAGTTCAGAGGATTGATACAAATGGAGTTGGATTCATTGGAGCTAATTTCTACGGATAACCCACTCGCTGAACCAATCGTCGTGAATGAATTAAGCGAATCCACAGAATCGCAATTAATTCGCCTAGGAGGAGTTGCGTTTTTACCCAATCTGGCACAATGGAGCAACATGGGGGCTGGATTTAATGTGGACATTCAAACTGCAATTGGAAATTTTGTCATGCGTATTGACGATCAAAGTGATTTATTTGGCGAAAATCCACCAATTACAGAATTTGTGGTGACTGGCTTGGGTGGACAGTTTGATACTACTGAACCATTAACAGAAGGTTATCAGATTATTCCACGCTACAAAGAAGATATTACTGTTATCTTGGGTACTAAAAAATTAAATTTGGCACAATGGATTCAGTTTTATCCTAACCCTACTCAACAGCTTATGTTCATCAATACAGATGTTGAGTTGGAGCGTATTGTCATTTTTGATGCTGCTGGTAAGAAAATACTAGAAGCGATTGGGAATCAAAATCAGCTAGACCTTTCTGTGCTTCCAGCGGGGAACTATACTTTGAGTTTTCAGAATAAGGAAGGAATTTGGGCTTCCCACTTTGTGAAGCAATAAAAAACTTTTTGATGGATTAGAGGCAGTTAAAAACTAGCCCTAATCCATCAACTGTTCTTTAGTTTCCTACAGAAATACTAACTGCTCTTGCAAGCGAAACAGGAATTTTAATGGCGCGTTCGTCTTGCTCTACCTCCACAAATTGCTCGTCTTTTTGACGTAATAACACAGGAATATCAGGCATTAAACCCAAATCCCAAAGTTGAGCAGTCACCAAGTTACTAATCTGATGATGGGTAATAAAGGCTTTATAATCGGGTTGCAATTGCAATAAAGTGACGTTGGATTTGGTGGGAATTGGCGAGCCATGTGGGTCAATAGCAGGATAACCAAGTTTATGGTCCAATTCGTCCAACAATTCTTCTGTCAGCAAGTGTTCGTATTTTTCAGCTTCCTCATGGATTTGGTCATGCGTCAATCCCATTTGTTCCACCTGATAAGTTTCCCATAAACGATGAGCGCGCACCAATTTATTCGCCACTTCACGTCCCTTTTCGGTCAATTGCAAGTCTTCTTTTAACATCAACTCTTTGACGCGCAAAATTTGGAGATAACGCCCCAAACTCGCTACGCTACAACCTAATCGTTGTGCCAAAACAGTTGGAGAAAGTTGACCTTGTTCTTCTAAACGAAAGACCTGCTTCAAAATATCTTCCCACAGAATACGGCGACGTAGTTTACGCTTTCTGAAAAATCGAAAAACCAAACCTTTTTCAGGTGACAAAAATACGGCTAAAAGATAAAGCACGGTAGCCATTACTGCCATTGCGGGACCTGGTGTAGTCTCAAACACAATTGCGGCTAAAAAACCAGAAACCGCAGAAAATAATCCTAAAAAAGCGGCAATCAAAACTACTCGCTCCAGTCGGTTAGAAAGCAATAAAGCGGTGGAAGCTGGCGTAATCAGCATGGCGACCACAAGAATGACACCTACCGTTCTCAAGGAAGCTACTACCGCAAAGGCTAGAAGTAACATCAAAAAGTAATGAACGCTGCGCACAGGAATTCCCATTGTCTGGGCGATAATGGCTTGGAAAGTGGTTGCAAAAAGATAGCGATAAAACAAAAATACACCAAGCAGTACCGTTAAAAGTACCGAAAAAGTAAGCCAAATATCTTCATTGGACACCCCCAATACATTACCGAATAAAAAATCTTTTAAATCCAAATGCACACCAGGTTGTCGGTTGATGCTAGAAATTCCAATAATTCCAATCGAAAACATGGCTGTGAATACAATACCTATCGCAGCATCGTTTTTAGTGTTCACTTTTTGCTGAATCCAAGTGATTAAAACTGCCGTGAATAACCCTGCAGTCACTGATCCTATGAAAAAAGCCAAAGCACTTTGCCCAACTAGCATGAATGCGAAAACTACTCCTGGAAGAATGGCGTGAGCCAAAGCGTCGCCAATTAAAGACATATTCCTTAACACAATAAAACTTCCCAGCACGCCGCACATGATACCCACCATGCTGGCTGCCAACAAAGCTCTAAAAGCCCAAGGTTCTTGTAATATTTCTAATAAGTTCATTGATGTAATTATTTTGGTTCTTTAAAACCAGTATTTTTTACTTGCTTAAATAGATACATCAATAAGCTATAAAATGTTTTAACTCAATAGTGAAAATATTTTTAGACTGGGCTAATTTTTAATCTTATTCTTGAAAAGCGATAAATATAAGTTAGAATGGCTAATCCACCATACGTTGAACCATTTCCAATATAGCAAGTGTTAGAAATGCTTTTTCTTCTTCATCATCCAAAGAAGCTGCTACAAACTGAAAGGCGCGTGGCTGCGGTGATTTAACTACTTCAGGATCAAGGAGTGCCGCTACTTGTCTATTCCCGACCAAAATAGGTAACATGTTATTTCCACTTTCAGAAACCATACCTAGTAATTGTTTTCCTTTTTCGTCGCGGTAAAGTTTATGGTCAATAATTGTACCATAGTACATCTTGTTGATGGCAACCACTGTGTTTTTTTTACCGATATTAAACACAAATTCATGCTCAGCAGTACGAGCAAACAATAATGCTTTTCCTTTTCCAACATATTTTTTATAAGAATACGCCAAAAGTGGTTCTTGATAAATAGAAGTGAAAATGCCGCTAGCGGTAGTGGTGATGCTCTTTTTTAACATCTGTTGCACTTGATTGAGTGAAAACAACTCTAGCTCTTTCTTATCAATCGGTACGAGTTTGTTCAGATATGGCTCCACAGCTAATCTCATTTTGCGAATATCCTCCTGAATAGCACTTTCCGCAGGGTTGAAATTCAAAAAAACCTTCTTCAAAATAGAAAAACTGGTGAAGGCTAAACCAGCACCTAATACTACAAAAATCCAAAGAATCACAGCAGGTGTCATATTCAAAAGTATAATCGTAATTAATGACTGCGGTTAGACAACTGGTTATTTGTTGGCTTGGTTATCTGTTAGTGTGATTGGTAATTGATATTGCGTAACATGAATGACATAAAATAAAAACATAATATTTAGAACCATCAGACTAATCTGACAAACACTAGCAATTCTCAACTTGTTCAATGGTAGTTGTTCGTAAAGTCCCCTAACTTCTGATTCAACCTACCCTTCTTCTCGAATACTTTTCAACCCCGCAGTAAGCGATTGAATGATTCCTTTGTCTTCTGGATGATAAGCCCAATTGGTATCAAAAAAATTCAAAATATAAGGATTCGGTTCATTGGATAAGGTAAGGCTATGGAATTTCGTTCCTTTATTTTGTTGATGGTAACGCACATTTTGTAGCACTTCTTCATCCACTTTATACATAATGAAGTCAGAAATTACCAATACATCCGCATCTTGATAATGATTAGTTTGTAATTGACGCAGCGCCTCATAAAGGGGTAACGAAATGTCAGTACCTCCATAAAACGACATCCGTAAAAACTTAGCAATCGCATCAATACTATTAGCAATATCCAGTAAATCAAGTGTTTCGATACCCATAGAAAAATTAATCAGATACGCTCGACGATTATCCTTTGCTGCCATCTTCAAGATGCCCAAGCAAAGCACCTTCGCAATTTGTTCCGGTCGCCCAGTCATAGATTCGCTTGTATCCACACACACAATAAAAGGTCCTTTCTCCTTCTGCCGCACTTTTTGATGAATTTCAGTAAGCGTATGCTGGCTACTCACCAACTGCTGCTCTTCGTATTTGAAAGTCAATAACTGGTGGTCTGCAAATTTTTTTAAAAAAGCGTTTCGGTGTCTGCGTCTGCCAGCAAGCTCACCTCCGAACTCAAAATATGACTCAATTCACTACTTTCGTGGATACCAACCACTTCCGATTTTGCATTTTCATCCACTACCCATTCCTGACGAATCAAAATACGCTCAAAAGTTTCTTCTTCTATTTCAATTTCAGCAGCGCGCATCTGTCCTAATAAATCCGCCAATGCCTGCACCGACTTCTCGTTCTGCAATATATCATCGTACTGTTGAATGGTATCAAAAGAAGTTTGTTGCCAAAGCTGGCGCGACATGTCCCAGTAGTTACCCAAATACTGCGCAAAAGGCGACACCAACTGAATCAGTTTTTTATATTCTTCCACCTTTGCCTGCACCAGTTGCGTATAACTTTGCTTTTCTTCATCCAGTTTATTGAGTTGGTACACCAATATTTTCGCATGAAGCAGCGCGTCCCATTGGCTCAACAAATCAGTGAAAAATAAATCCAACTGCCCTAGTTGTTCCTTATTAAGCGTTTCAAACAACCCATCCGCAAGTGTTTTTTTAAATCTATCCTCATAAAAGGAAATGTCCAACTGTTCACGAGCGTAAGTGTTGCGCAAAAAATTAGTCAAAAAATGCCACCGCTGCACCACCTGTCGAATCGGCGTGACAGACCAACTTTCCAAACGCTGCTTTTCTTCTGCATAAGGATGCCTATCGCGGACTTTATCATAAGACTTTCGCAACCAATACAAAGTGTCTAACGTGATTTGTTTCGCCAGTTTATCGTTGTGCTGCACCACTTCCAATAACCCATCAATCCCAAATAAATCATCCAACGCTTGTCGGAAATATTGAAAGTAAGCATCTTTCAGCGTATCCAAATTTTCTGTTCCAGCACCATCTTCCCAATTTAGTTTTTGCTTGAGGTACTGCACCAAATATTTACGAGTTTGGCGGTCAAGTAAGCTACCAAATTCAATAAAACGGTCAAATTCTTGCGTCAACTGCGCATTTACTTCTTGCTGCATGATTCTAATTCTTGACCTGTTGAACTCCCAAATGGTTGATTTGTTTATCATTCTTACTTACGATTTCCAATTTGCTCGACACACACTCTAAATATTTTTGCATTACCTACTTGCAATTACCAATAAAAAGCATCACTTTTGTTATCCAATTCACAAAAATAACAACACCCACGTGGCGAAATTGGTAGACGTGCTATCTTGAGGGGGTAGTGTCCTATGGATGTGCTGGTTCGAATCCAGTCGTGGGTACTTCAATAAAAACGGCGGCGTAATATCAGTGACACCGCTGTTGATGCACTCCCCGCATCCAAAACAATAGCTTTCACCGCTAGACGGACTAATACGTAACACATCAACCACAAAAGACGATCTAAAAACACTGACAACTTCTAAGATTTTAGAACCAAGAAATTTTGAGTAAAAATCACATTATCATCTAGCCAGATGGCAGCTCTATCTATTCCATAGTTATTTTTTCCACGCAAAGACCGCGAAGAACTCGCAAAGCACGCCAAGCCTTTGCGGTACTTTGCGTAAACCCCCTTTGCGTTCTTTGCGTGGAACTCTTTATAAATTAT
>JAAUTG010000318.1 GCA_012031785.1 Saprospiraceae bacterium
AGCTTCCTGACGTTTGTGTAGACCACGAAAAGCATCTCCCAGACCGAGAAGTGCAAATCGATTACCGCTATCGAGTTCATACACTCGTTTATAATATTCAATCGCCTGTTCAAATCGTTTTAGTTTTCTTAAACAATCTCCAATACCTATGAGTATATAGGAGTTTTCCGGTGCCTGTTCTAAAGCATTTGTTGAAAATTTCCATTGCTTCATTGATTTCGCCGGATTTTTAATTTCTTATTAGCCTTTTTTGGAAAGTTCATTTAAATCTCAACAATGTTATTATTCTCTTCGTTTCCAATTTTTATTTGACATTCGTGTTTCCAATTATTTAAGTTTCATAATATTTACTAATTCGATAAAATTAATTAAATAATTTTTTTTATTCTACTATAACAAAAAAAATACAGTTTCCTATAAATTTAAATTTCTAATAATCAGCAATACTATTTTAACACACAATCATGCAAATTGCAAACTATTTAGCCGCTCAATATTTTTTTGTCGTGTAATTTCAAAAGCCGACAAAAATACGACAATCGATACAAATAGTATTTTCCTTCAACAAAAGTGCTGGAAAATTTGCTTTTAATTAACACAGTAATATATTTATTCAATATTTTTTTATGGGGTATTTGATTGAAAATGAACTTTATCGACCTTCAACGGCAATATAATCTATATAAAGAGGATATTGACCGGGCTATTCAGGAAGTTCTGAATAGTTTCTCGTTTACGTTTTCGGCAGTCAGATAGATGAGTTGGAAAATGTTCTCGCTCGATTTACCGGCACACATTATGCCGTTGCCTGCGGAAGCGGATCTGATGCAATTCAACTGGCACTAATGGCATTAGATTTAAAACCCGGTGATGAAATCATAACCACACCGTTCACTTTTATAGCAACTGCCGAAATTCCGGTGCTGCTTGGTCTTAAACCGGTTTTGTGGATATTGATGAAAGTACATACAATATCAAAATTGATATTATAAAATAAATCACAAGTATAAGCTTAAGATAGCGATTTTGATTGTAAATCATTTTCTAATTCTTTAATTTTTTCATCCAACCAACGCACCTTGAAACTTGGTATTCCTTCGATTTCTTGTTTTATCTTTTGAACGGCTTTTTCATCGTTAGGAATGATTTTGGTCAATTTTTTAGTAAATTTAATGAGATTCTTAAAGTACGCCTGCCTTTGTTTGGGTAGTTCTTTGTGGCGATTGAGGAATACACGGAAACTTTCTAAAATATAATCCAACGCATCTAATTCGTTAGTTTCATAGTAAGTCATCAGCAACATGGTTTTAGAGTTGAGGTTGTAGGAAATGTCGTCGTACTCGACCTCTCGTAAGAGGGAGATGACTTTATCGTACTTTTTTTGTTCGAAATTGATGCGCGCCAAATTGTAGGACACTGCATTATCCCTGAAATCGTCAGGCAGGTACTGTGAATAAGTGCTGATGAAATTCTCTAGCCAGTCAAATTCTTTCAAGGCAACAGCTGCGGTGACTACGTTTTTGAATGTCCAAGGCGAAAGGTCATTGTCTTTGACAATCATGTTTTTTGCAATCATATCCTTGTAAAGTTCCATTAGGTACTTGTAAAAATCCACCTTACCTGAAGAAATCTCGTCAATGCAGTAAGAAACTGCTGCAATGTAAAACCCGTGTGCCTCATCAGTTGGGACTTCTGGACTTAGCTCATACAACAACTGTTTTAGCTTCTGGAAATGAGTATTTTTTTCTTCTTCCGTGTAAAGTAGGAGTGTTTGATAATAGAGCTGTACAATGAAAGAATAGTTTTCGATATCGCGTTCTTGTAAATACCTTTTTATTTCTGGAATTAATGATAAGTCTCTTGAGCCACTTTCACGAGTCTTCTCACTAATGAATAATCGCATTTTTTCTGCAAAATAAAACTGGTCTAAACTGCTATTAATTTGCTCTAAGTTGTCTTGCTTATCTCGATGAATATCCAATTCTAGCAAGTAAAACGTATCGTTTTCAATCTCATATTTTTGATAGTAATATTTGGCAGGTCGCTGTACCACTTTTTCGGATGCCAAGTCTGCCTTTCGCATCGTGGCTTGATAGAGTATATCTAATTTTCGCCCTCTGATAGCCGAAAGTAGGTAAGTAGTTTTACCAAGTTCATCGGCTTCAAATGCTTCCTGCGCTAAAAAATCTTCTACTAACTTGAATAAATCAGATAAATATTTTCTCAATCGCGCATCGTCGTAAGCTCTTTCACGCTGTATTAATTGCCAAATCTCTAGTTTAGAAATTTCCGTGTGTTTTTCTCGGTGAATATGCGAGGTAAGATAATCAAACAACATCACCAATTCTTCGCTGCGATTGAAATAGGGGGATGCAATATATTTTCGGCAACGATTTTGTTCGTATTTATCTATATTCGATAGAACTTGGTACAGTTTTGTGTCTTTCATTTTTAAAAATATTTTTCACACTTATTATCATATACTCCTTTTGATTAATAAGGTTTCATTAATAAAAATAATAATTTTTTTCACAATGTTTTAACTTTCTAATAAATAATATTGTGACATTTAGAAAATTTGTCGGTCAAATGTTAAACCTTTATCTATTATTTGCGTAAGTAAAAAAGTAGTCTTACTTTTACGCTTGTGAAATTTTAGCAGTTAGATACTGCAAGCAATGATATTAAAATCCGCGTTACCATGAATGTATTTAAACACAAACTTTTCTTATTTTATTTCATCATCCTGCTCGGACTTCCATCCGCGCTATCTGCACAGGTACAGAGTATTAGGGCAGATATTTATCAAGGAGAGCAATATGATCAGCATATTGTCAACTCCGTTGTACTCCCTGCTTTTATTACTAAGCAATCCACAAATGGTAAAGCATCTTGGATGGAAACGGGTGCTACCACTGGTCGTCCTGGTTTCAATACCTTGCTTTACACCCCTAATGCTGGCTTTGTGGGAAGGGACACTATCAAAGTCACCTACTATCGTCAAGCGGCTCTAGCCACCAGTCAAGATGTAATAGTCACCGTATTGCGCTCAGAAGTGACTGCGGTGGATGACTTTGAGGAAACAAAGCAGAATCAAGCAGTGACAATCAATGTATTGGCAAATGACTTTTTGACGAACGGCATATTAAAAGTAAAGGAAATTTTGGTGGCTAATCAAGCCACGAATGTTACCATCAATGTGGACGGAACAATTACTTATTTTCCAGTAGCTGGATTTTCAGGTGTGGCTAACTTAAGCTATTTAGTTTGCAATGAGATTAATATTTGTGATGTAGCCACTGTTAGCATAGCAGTTGAAAATAGTACTCCAAATCGAATTGATACGCTAAGCATCATCACGACAAAAAATACAACAGTTCCTGTATTACTTCCAATAGAAGGCTACACCTTGAGCCAATCTCCAAGCAAAGGGAATTTGGATGATAGTGCAGACGTGGTTATTATATTCCAAACGTTAACACGATAGGAAAAGACCAATTCGTCTATCAGTCTGACAATGGGACTGGAAGCAAAGTAGTATTGGTGAATATACTAGATGCTAAAGCAAAGAACACCTTCGCTATTGATGACTATGTTTACACACCTGTTGGGCAAGCCGTAGAAATTAACGTAGTAGAAAACGATCAAAATGTGGCGCAAACTACTATTGTTCGTCAACCAGCTTATGGCAAATTAAGCACTTTAAATTCTGGAGTGGTCACTTATACTCCCAATAATGGGTTCACCACTTTTAACGAATATACTGTGGATCGCTTCACTTACCGAGCTACTCTAGCAAATGGTACTTTTGAAGAAGCAACTGTTTTTATTTATGTAAATAATTTCAACCCGTCTAATACCACTTACGAATTAAGTGCAATCAAAAATTCGCCTTTAGCACTTCAGTATGCAGTACCAATTGATTACAAGGAATTTGTTATTGTTTCTCAAGGAGCAATAGGAAAAGTAACTTTTTACCCAAGTATTAATGCGATTATTTACGGTCAAAAAATAGTGGGTGAAAAAGTATTATTATATGTTCCGACACAAGGAGCAACTGGCTTGGACGAATTTGAAGTACAATATTGTGTATCTGATAATCGCAGCACTTGCAAATCTATCAAAATCAAGGTAAACATATTGGATGTAGTTCTTTCAGATGCTGAAAAATGTGTGCTAGACGGTTGTGTTTGGGAAGGTGATGCCAACAACGATGGTACTGTAAATATGGTTGACTTGCTTACTTTGGGTCAGCACATCGGTAAAATTGGAGCTACCCGTGGCACTACTTCTAATAATTTGTGGTACGGAAAATATGCTCAAGATTGGACAAGTGCTAATCTAAAATATACTGATACAGATGGAAATGGCGTAATCAGTGGTAAGGATACGAGCAGGAATTAGTGCTTTTTACAGCGTTAAGCACAAAATCACTCCAACACCAATGCCACAACCAAATCCACTTCCTATCTATTACGGTAAACCAGATACAATTCCATTGTACGGACCAGGTGCTACATTAGAAATTCCTATCATACTGGGTAGCGAATACTACACGGCTACGGATATTTATGGATTAAATTTCGAGGTGAACTACTCACCGACCGTGTTCAGAGCAGGCAGTGGAAAAATTGTTTTTGACCAAGATAGCTGGCTATCTTACGGCTCTCCTGTACTGGAATTAAGCAAAGAACAATTTACTGGTAAAATAGAAGCAGGATTCAGCAGAACAGACAACCTATCCAGAAGTGGCTATGGCAGAATTGCTAAATTTACTACCATCACTGAAAAAGATTTGGATGGTTGGAGAGACGGCAACGAAGAAGTAATTATTCCATTAAGCATCACTGCGACAGCCATTAACGGTGCTGGTCAAAGTATTGCGCTAGGTACAGACACTTACGCACTCAAGATAGTAAAAACGGCTAATGGTAAAGATGGCGTAGTGTTGGAAGAAATTGAAACAATGCAAGAAGCATTGACCGTATTCCCTAATCCAACTACAGAAGTACTGTTCTTCGATAGAGCAGTGGAACGGGTAGAAATATTTACATTAACTGGTCAAAAAGTATTTGAGGCTGCGAACGTGAATCAAATTCAAGTAAAATCTTGGAATCAAGGTATTTATCTAGTACGTGCACGTTTGCAAAACGGAGAAATCGTAAACAAGAAATTTGAGGTGGTTGAATAGCCACTAGCCTATAATTTTTTATCATATTCGTGGAATTATAATCATTGCTAATGAAGCCGTACTCTACAAAGTACGGCTTTTTTATTAATATCTAATTTTCTTATAATCAAGTCCTTATGCAAACACCAACTGTACATATTTTAGATTTGCAATTTTTGGGTAGCTCTGATACCATCGCTTGCATTTTTGCTACCTTCTGAAGCGGGTTGGATACTTGTAGAAAACTTGGTCCTTTAATTCCACGTTTAAATA
>JAAUTG010000319.1 GCA_012031785.1 Saprospiraceae bacterium
ACTCACTTTATAGAGGAACTCGGAGAAAATCATGAAGAGAAAGAACAAGACCGATTGAAGCTAATGGAAGTGCTTAAAACCTTGAAAGCAGAGGATATGCAGATGATATTAATGCGGTTCTTTGAAAAACATTCTTTTAAAGAAATAGCAGATATTCTAGGAATTTCGGAGAGTAATGCTAAAGTGAGAACTTACCGAATCTTGCAACGATTGAAACAAAAGCTAGAGTAACACTCGACTTCATTTATAACTCATGCCAAAAAATCCACATTTAACTCATCAAAAAATCATTAAAGTTACAGATTAAATATTCAATGTGTGCAAATGGAGCAACATTACCATATCATTAAGCAGGAAAAAATGCCCTCATCGCAGGAAATCGAAGGCTACAAGGACTTTGATGCGCTGTTGGCGACTTATCAAAACAACAAACCCAAAGTGGAAAAGCCAACACTTGCTTTTCCGTATTGGATTTTGCTAGGTGCAGCTATGGCGGCTTCTCTAGCAGGATTTTTCTTTTTTTGGAACACAGAGGTATCCTCATCAGCAACCTATTTTCGGGAGCAAAGTGCCTACTTCAAAGCGCGCCCTTTCATTGAGCGTCCTTTCGAGCAAATTGAGCCTAAGTTGTTGGACTATAAAGTGGATGCAACTCAATCTGTGGTACTTACTTCTCCACAAGGAACTACTTTGACTTTCCCACAACAAGCCTTTGAGCATGAGGATGGCAGTTTGGTACAAGGAGAGGTCAATGTGTTTGTGAGAGAAATGCACGATCAAGTTGATTTATTTTTGTCTGGCATTCCCTTAACTTATGATTCGGCGGGCATAACTTATGCAATGGAGTCTTTAGGGATGATGGAGGTGTATGCAGAGCAAAACGGTAAACGAGTTCGATTGGCTGCCAACAAATCTATTGATGTAGCCATGCCTACTACTGTTGCGCTACCCAATTTCTACGTTCTGCCGACCTTCAATCTTTATCAACTTGATTTGGAAGAAAAAAAATGGAAATATCAGGAACTCAATCCAATAAGTACGCTAGTATCAACGGTTTCTCCAGCATTAACATCTGAAAAGCATCTAACACACTCGATGAGATCAACCAACAAAAGCGAGAAGCCTTGGCGCAACTAAAATTGAGTCTTCCTGAACCCCTTGCTCCTACGCCACCCACCAAGCGAGATAGTAAATTACCTACTTTGGAATTAGACTTTTTGGAGGCATTGACCCCTACTGCCAAAACACTTCGGGACAAATACGAGGGCGCAGTTTGGCAATTAACCGCAGAAAGTCCAGCTTTGCCTAGTGATGCAGGTATAGTGGAGTGGGATGATGCCAATGTAATTGCTTTACCAAACACAGAACATGTGTTTGAATTAACCTTAATCAGCAAAGAACGCCGTGAAAAACTACTGATTACGCCTGTATTGCCTTCTAAAGCATATTCGGAAGCGATGAAACAATACGAACAAGATAAAGTGGTTTATGAGGCAGCTTTGGTAAAATATCAAAAAGCACTAGAGGAGAAATTGCAGAACTTACAACTGCAGTTTGCAGAACATAAATTGAGTATTTCCTCAGATACAATGCAAGCGCCGAATCAGTTGCAAACAATTATCAATCGGTTTAAAGTAACTGAATTTGGTATTTGGAATTGTGATCGTCTTGTTCCGATAGCAACACAGCCGCTTCAATTGACTTTCACCGATCAATTAGGTAATAAGTACCAAAATGTGACGGGTTACTTAGTTGACCCTACTCAAAATATTGTACAACGCTTCTTAGTTACAGAACGCACTACACTTCGTGTTCAACCGGATGCTGCTTATTGGTTATGGATTGTAAATGAGAAAAAGCAAATTGCAGTGCTTCGTCCTGAACAATTCAAACAATTGCAAAAGGAAGAAAATGAGCAACGAGTAATATTAGAACTTTTAGAAGCAACCATCAAAAACGAACAAGATGTGCGAAGGGTATTTTCGCTTTAAAGTATAAAGTCACTATGTTAAGCAGTTTGCTACTCGTTATTCGCTTCAAGAGTTAATGGTTTGCTTTACACTACTTGTGAAACACCTGTTGTATCTAAGCAAACAGTGAATAGCAAACTGCATAACACCAGTTATTAATAAGCATAATCAACGCTTCATCACCTCATATTTTACTAAAATATCTTCTCCGCACTTCACCAAAAGTGTGAATTTTCCTGCTGGTAATCCAGACAAATCCATAGATTCCAAATAAGTGCCTCCTTTTTCGTGTAAAAAACTGATAAGTTTTGACGCGCTGCATATTTTTATTGAGTAAGTGCAACCCTACCTCGCCTTTCCCTTTTAGCTCGTATTTCACTTGCAGCATTTCTGTTTTGCTATCCACATACAGTATAGCCGCACTTGGAGCAGGCTTAGATATTGAAGCAGCAGTGGTGGAAGATGAATTAGTGTTTGTAGGATTACTTACAGCGAGTGGTTCATGTATTTTTGGTGGATTCCGGCGTGGAATAGTCACCAAAGCTCCATTTTTCGGTTGCCAAAGCTGGAGACCTTCAGGAAGTTGAAAGATATTATCGGCAGGTACGGATTTAGCGTTTTCAGACTCATCTGTCATTACGGTTCGAATTTCAATTTTATTCTCATCCACAAAAATCAATTTGAATTGATTAAAACGTCCGGAATCGCGTGTCCAAGATTTATTGTCGTCATTAGTACGCAAAGGCGCACCCCAGCAGCCTTCTCCAATATAAACTGTGCCACGAGCATCGTCCCTTACGTAGCCTTCGTCGTTACCTGTTTCCGTAGAAGGACGAATGGGATAAGTGATTTTTACAACGTGCGCATCGGATTCCATCACCAAATGCACTTGCTGTTCATAAAAAATGGAAGCCCAATTTTTGTATAATTCGAGCTGTTCTTCTTTTTCTTTAGTGTGTGGGCGAATGCTATGATGGTACATCGCCATTTTCCAAGTGGCATCACTGCTTTTTAAGTCTTTTTCTAGCCACTCCTTTTGCGCGCCACCAGAAGGAATCATTGAATTTAAAGTGTAAACTCTAAACAGATTTCCACCAAAATTGAGCGCGTAATAGATTTCTTTGCTTGGTACATCAAATAGATGGACTAGCGTGGCGTTGTCGGCTTCGTGATTGCCACGCGCTACCAAAACGGGAGTTAAACGCCCATCGGATGAAATGGTTAATTGCCAGTCGTTTAGCCATTCTTGCCATTCTTGATTGGTGTCTCCTCCAGTCATGTCGCCATCAAATAGCACTACATGGGCGCGAAGTTTACTCACTGTACTGTTTGCTTTTCGGCGAGCTTCTCGGAAGTTGCGTGAGTCGCCGCCAGCAATCACAGAAAGTCTCTCGTTAGGAGTAGCAGGTGCAGTTTGAAAACTCATCACTTTACTGTAACCTTCACTATCTGCAATTACAAAAAAGTAAGTTGTATTTGGCTTTAGCCCTTTCAAACGCACGAAAAGGTTATTCATGCCTTTGGCTCCTACCGCAACATCTGGCTTTTGTGAAAAAGTGTAGTTGCTATTACTGCCTCGATTGGCTACGTCGTAGTAAAGCACCGCGTTACTCCCCGTGATTTGATTCCAGCCTACTACCATCGTAGTGGCAGGGTCATCGCGCCACGTACAGCGAAACTTATCACTTTTCCCTGCTAACGCACTAACAAAAAATATCAAACTAGCACTACAACACAAGGATTTAAACATGTTCAAGGGTATTTTATCTTTATGACGTATGGCGATGATTTAGACACATCCCAAAATTTAGCGTCAAATAAAAGACAGAACGTTTTACTGAACAATAGATTTTACTGACAACTAAATTGTTGCGTTATAAAAATGTGAAAGTAATAGTTTTCTCTATTCTTCATGATACTCCAGTGGTCACTTGTTCTCCGACCATAATTTCCCACATATCTTCTATGTTCAAGTATTTTTGTGCCATTGCTTGTATTTGCGTTGGGGTAATAGATTTAATAGTATTGATTAAGGTATCGAAAAAATCAAGTGGTAAGCCATCTAGGATAAGGGTTTTAGTCATTTCGGCAGTGTTAAACGGACCGTCCAAACCCACAAGTAAGGTACCTAAAAGATAGTTTTCACCATTTCCATTTCCTCTTGGTCGGCGGGTTGTTGTTGCAGCGACAATAACTCCTTGCGTATCTCGTCTAAGGTTTGTGTCAAAAATTCATTGCCCACTTCTGTTCCAATATAAAAATAGCCATCATGCAGCATAGCGTCAATAGAAGAATAGATATTATACGTATAGCCTTGTTCTTCTCGGATGTTGGACATCAATCGGGACCCGAAATAACCGCCTAGCATGGTATTGAGTACATAAACTGCAGAATAGTCGGGATGTTGGCGATTAAACAAGCGCCTGCCTATGCGAATCGCTGTTTGAACTGCGTTGGGATGGTGAACAAATTCTGAAACTGGCTTCGTATCCACGTTTGGTAGATAAGGTGGCGTTACTAATCCTTTGGAAAGTCCTAATCCAATATGTTGATTGAGTAATTTCCTGACGTGGTCATCTAATTTGCCACTAATAAAAATGACACAATTGCTGGCGTTGTAGTGTTTTTGATAATGGATTAATAAGTCGTCGCGCAAAATACTGCCATACGATTCGCTAGTGCTATTGTAGCCATAAGGATGTTGATCCGTAAAAATACTTTCTGTAATTTTTCGATAAGCCACTACATCTGTCTTACTCAGTTCAACCAACAGACTTTGCTGGTTTCGTACAATAAAAGAAGTAATTTCCTCTTCTGGGAAAGTAGCTTCAGTTAGTATTTCAGCGACTAGCGGGAGTAGTTTATCAAAATGTTTAGTAAGGCTATAAAGTGCTACTGTGGCATTGTCCAAGTTGAATGGAACAGAAAAAGAACCTCCATAGTAGTCAATTCGTTCTGCAATGGCGGCGGCTTTTCTTTGCTTTGTGCCTTCTTTCAGTAAACCAGCAGTTGCCCTAGCTACCATAGGTTTGTGTTCCACAGGTCTTCCAGCGTTAAAAATCAATTCCAATTTGATAATGTCTTGCGTACCACCATTTATTTCATAGACGGGAATACCGTTATCTAGTTGATAAAAAGTGGGGGATGGCAGTGTTAAATGAGAAATTGGATTGATGTGAGGTGCTTTACTGCGGTCTAATTTATTGTACTTCATGGATAATAATTAGCTATTGGTTTTTGGATAGTTGAGCGTCAGTTAGACGTTTAAAAGCTTTGAAAATCAATTAGCTAGAAATTAATTGATACTACACCCTAAACTCATCAACAACTTTTGCTCAAAGTCCAATTGGATAAAGATTACAAATTTAGTAGAAAATAAGTAGCTTATTGGCAAATGTAACCACACTTTTTTTAAAAGATAAATTTTATAATTACCTATAAAGTGAAGCAGTTGGTTATTTGT
>JAAUTG010000320.1 GCA_012031785.1 Saprospiraceae bacterium
TGTTGCGTAATTTCATATTCTACGGTTGGGGAAAAGTATCATAGACGGTTCGGGTTATCAACTGATTGATTTCTAATTCTTTTAGTTCTTTGGAAAGCATTTTGTCCGTGATACCTCTCACGTCTCTTGAAATTTCTTTAAACCGCTTTTTGCCAAACGATAGCGATACGATGATAGGTAGTTTCCATCTGCCGCTCAATATTTCTAAAGCATCTCTTACAGGCAGTATCATTTTGACACATTCCTCTGGTTTTCTCTTCTCACTCATTATTTCCAGTTTTTAAATACTATCCCAAAGGATAGTGCTATCCAAAGTGATAGTAATATCTTTTGTATAGCGAAGGTAAATACCTTTGTGGAGGAATTAAAATCTTTTGGTAAATAAATTAAAAGTAAATGTCAATACCTTCACTAAAGGTACTCGTGTATGGAGGTACAGGTTCACAAGCAAGCCAAACGGTACTCAAACTACTGGAAAAAGGGCATACCCCTTTTGTACTCACTCGCGACCCCAAAAAGGCAGAAGCCTTATCCAGTAAAGGGGCGAAAATAGTAGTAGGAAATACAGGTAATGTTGAATCCTTGATTCAAGCCAGTGAAGGCATAGATGCGGTTGCTCTAATGACCCCCTTGTTTTCGGAGGTATTACCTAAAATTGCCGCAGAAAATGCCATCACCGCCGCCAAAGCAGCCAATGTTAAACTCATTGTTTGGAATACAAGTGGAAAAACACCCGAGCAGCCTTTAGGAAATCCACAGCACTCGGAAGAAAAATTAGTTATTATAGGATGCCGCCATCCAAGTTTGCAGGAATACTGAATAAGATTTTCGGTACAGGAGCAGGCGATGCAGTAGCGAAAGACTATCAGGCTCTATACGATTTTCCAGAGCAACAACTGAAATATCATATCAATACAAAAGTTGCTTTAGAAAAATTACCTATCACACCGCTCACAACTAAGGATTGGGTAATAATGCACAGAAAATTTATTCACAAAATCTAATTAATTTTTCTAACATGAAAAGGGATAACATCATTTATTGGGTAGCCACAGGTTTTATTTTATTGACTGTGGGGGCAGGAAGTATTGCTGACTTTTTACAAATTGAAGCCATCAAGCAAAGTGTAGGTGGCTTAGGATTTCCGCTCTATATGTTACCGTTTTTCGGTACGGTAAAGCTGCTCGGCTCGGCTACCATTATTTTGCCTGCATTAAAGCGTTTTCATGAAGCGGCTTATGCTGGCATTATGTTTTATTTTGCGGGAGCTACTTATGCTCACATTGCTCACGGTGATGGTGTAGATAAGTTCGCAACTACCTTGGTGATTCTTGCAATCACTATCGTTTCTTATCTTTATTACCTAAAGTTAAAGAAACATAAAGACTAAATTGTTAATAAGATTGCTTGTGGAACTATGAAGTGATTTGGGTTGCCCATTTTGCTTCATAGGCAAGCATAAATTTGTATTCTTTTAAGCAGGATAATTTTTATACATCAATATTATAGCGCATGAAATTAACTATTCCATTTTTATTTTTTACCACTACAATGCTTTCTGTTAGCAGTCTGAATGCACAAATATCGGCTGAAATTGCCGAAAATGAAAAATTTATAGCCGCTTGGTTTAGCATTTGGGATACAGGAGATGTAGAAGGTTTTAGTAAAATAACTTCAAAACAAGTAGTGGACAATGACCCGAACCCGAATCATGTAGGTACACATTATGAAGGCTTGAAAAATGCACTTATCTCAATTAATGCTGCCTTTTCGGGCGGAAAACACAAGTTGGAGCAGGTTTATCATTCGCCTGATGGTGTAATTATTGTGCGATGGGAGTTTGAAGGAATACAAATTGGGGAATATGCAGGAAAACTTCCTACTGGTGAAATCACCCGATTTAAAGGCATTGAAATTCTAAAAGTGACAGATGGAATGTTGACTGAGATTTGGCATCTGCAAAGAAAACACCAATGAGTGTTTCGTGTCGGGGTGACTGCCAGTCATCCCGATAATACACACTGACAACCAGCTTCGGTAACGCGCTAGCAAAGGACTTACCTGCTAGAACTGCTTGCAAATCTCAAGCATCACATCCTTACCTTTGTAAGAAGGAGTGCCCATGCTGGGCAAATACAAGGTGGCAGCATGGCGCGCAATATCCAACCGTTGCATAAAATTAGGACATATAAAGCCCACACAAAAAGTTAAACAACAACCGAAGTGAAAATCACTAAGATAATTTCATAAAACATTCAATATTAACTTTTTACAAATCATCAACACAAATAAGGGGAAAATTAGAACAATTACGAACTAATCAACAAATTTTATTGTTCGACCTAGGGAGATGTAATTTAAACTTACAACATCATGTTTACAGCAAGGCAAATTGCAGAATATGTATTAACGCTTTCAAATCCTGAGATAGGAGAATTAACTTCTAACCTAAAACTTCAGAAGTTACTATACTATGTACAAGGTGTCCATCTTGCTGCGTTTGATTCTTCGTTATTTGAAGAAGAAATAGTTGCATGGAATTATGGACCAGTGGTTGAAAGTGTTTACCAAGATTTCAAAGTCTTTAATTCTGGAGCAATTTTTATACCTTATAGCAAAGAAAAAGATGTACTAACAAAGGATAAAAAAGACTTTATTGATAGTGTTTATAGTTAGCTTGGCCAATATTCTGCGCTGAAACTTATGCAATTAACGCATGGGGAGACTCCTTGGAAGACTACCAAACAATCAATGGTCATTTCCAAAGAGGTGATTAAATCTTTTTTTAAAACTCAAGATATTGTTCAACAAATTGCCTTCCCAAGCAAAGAGCAAAGGCTAAAAAATGCAGCATTACTGCTACTTTCAGACTATGAAAACGATAAAGAATTGACCAATTTAACCTTGATTGATTCAGACGATTTTTATGACTATGAAACGAAATGAAATTTGGTGGATAAATCTTGACCCAACAGTAGGTCAAGAAATACAAAAAACGCGCCCATGTATAGTAGTCAATGATGATTCAGTTGGAATATTACCTTTAAGAGTAGTTGTTGCAATAACTCTTTTGGAATGGATAAAATTATTTTTTGGGAGAAAAAATTGGATTTTTGATGGAATAGGATTAACTTTAGCAGAAATATTGGTGGTCATAGAAATATTGCTGCAAGTAGAGGAGATAGATAAGGGGAAGTTGTGGGAATAGAGAAGATGGTAGCTAAAAAATAAAAAATAAAACTAGAAATCCGTAAAATTGCGGTTGGTAAAACATCAATCAAATCGTAATGACGTACAAAGAAAAAATACAACAACTCATAGATAAAATACCAACTACAATAGTTGATTGGTCAGTTGAACGAGTGCGTTCCAAAGCACCAACACAGGCATTTTCTGAATTTTTGACAAATAGAGAGCAAGGTGATTGGGCAGAGCGATTGGTTTTGTCCGCCATAAATGCACTTTCAGAAGATTTGGTAGCTGTGCATTATGGGAAATCGGACGCTCGAATAGCAGGAGAAGAAGGTTTTGAGCAATTTTATGAAGCGTATCAAGATGAATTAGACACAATTGGCAAAAGACCCGATATTCTTGTGCTCAAAAAAAGCGATTATGACGTTGCATGGAATTACAATATTAGTTCTTTGCCAAAAAATCAATTAGATGTAGTAGTGCCCAAAGGAGTTGCAGGCATTGAAATTCGGTCAAGTTCATTTTTGATTGAAAAATATGATGCTGAAATTCAAAGAAAGCAAAACATTTATAAAAACGTAGCCCTTTCTACTAAAATTTTAATTCTTGAAAACTATATTGACTTATTGACCCCTGAGTGGATTGCTTTGTTGAACAGTATCAATGAAACCAACCTAGGCATAATAAGCTTTAGAGTTCCAAACCGCCGTTCAAGCCAGCGTTTAGTGGAATTGACCAATTTGTTCAAAGACTTAAAAGATGCTTTAACACGTATTCAAAAGCGTGACTTTCTAAGCATTACTCCCAAAGTAGAGGATATCAAGGTTGTCCATTTGTGGACGCAGACCTACAATGTTCCACATTTCTATTTTCAGGTTTTCTTTGATAAGGTCTATGGCATTTCCTTTGAGCAAATTCTCGAATTGATTTCAGATAGCAGCAATGAAGGGCAAAAATTCTTTGTGGAAGGTGGAGATGTCAAAAACCAAAATAAAACAACCATCAAAATCAACTCAAAAGTTGGTAAAGAAATAGCCTATAAAGTTGATTTCCCAAACCACAAAAGCCAAGTCAAGGAATTAGACAGGGGAAGGCTTTTGTTTCACGTCACTTTTGAAGGGGGCACAGCCTATTTGAATGTAACCAACCTTTTTGATTTACTAAACCTAAAATCGTCTTGATATGGAAGTATTAAGCGGTTCAAATATATTCTCAAATAATCCTGAAAAGGAATATGCTACAATGGTAAGTTTAGAGCATCGCCAACGCTTTGCTCAGTTTTTCACGCCTTATCCAATTGCAAAATTCATGGCAAATTGGATAACTTCAAATCCTAATTGTCAAACCATTCTCGACCCAGCATTAGGACTTGGCGTTTTCGTAAGAGCAATTTTGGAAGATGCGGATAAGAGATACTATATCAAAGGTTACGAGACAGATTCATTAATTCTTGATAAAGCAAAATCAATAATTGATAATCAGGAGATTCAATTGTTAAACAAAGATTATATGTTTAATGATTGGGGCAATAAGTACGACGGAATTATCGCCAATCCACCTTATTTAAAATTTCACGACTATTCTGATAAAAATGAAATTTTAAAAGAGTTTCATTCTCGACTTGGGTTAGTTTTGACAGGATTTACAAATTTATATACCCTGTTTTTGCTCAAATCAATTCATCAACTCAATGAAGGCGGTCGAGCGGCTTATCTGATTCCATCTGAGTTTTTAAATTCAGACTACGGGAAGAATGTCAAGAAGTATTTGATAAAAGACAAGTCATTGCGAAAGGTTATTATTTTCGACTTCAAAGAAAATGTCTTTGATGATGCTTTGACAACAGCCAGTATTTTTCTATTTGAAAATAACAACAAACAAAATGCAGCAGTAGAATTTATTACTATAAAAACGATTGACGAACTATATCAATTAAAAACAATTCCAGCAGAAGACAACGAGAATTTGGGGCAAAAATAAATTTTGCTGATTTAGATCATACAATAAAGTGGCGAGGCTACTATCAAAAGCAAAATGGCAAAACCTATAAAAATTTAGTCCCCCTCAGTATGTACGGTAAAGTAGTGCGATGGAATTGCCACAGGGGATAATGATCGTATTTCACCTTTAATCGTTCAAAGCAAAAGAATTTGGAATTGACAACCAATTTCTGATGCCCTGCATAACTAAGGCAATACAAGCCAATTCTCATTT
>JAAUTG010000042.1 GCA_012031785.1 Saprospiraceae bacterium
AAAAATTTCGCAAGCAACGGTTAGATAGATAAATTATTTATGTTAATTATTTATCGTCATTTGCCGTTAGCTTTAACAGGCACTTTGGGTCAATACTAGGTTGAACGTTTTAGTGGTTATTAACCACCATATAGCCTGTCAAAAAAGCAAAATACGTAACATCAGTTAATGGTACTTTGGGTCAAAATCTTTTAAACGTACCACCAAGGCAAAAATAGCATTCAATACCAAATTAGTAGGCAACATATATGCAGCTTCTTGTGGATAGTTTGCTAAAGTAATCAAAAAAGTGACCACTGCAAGTGCTAAATAAATCAACTTAATTGTGGGGTCTTTCACTCTGAAATAATAATGTACTGCGGTGTAAAGTGCTACAAAAAAAAGTGATAAGTAAATCAATAATCCAATCCAACCTGCCTCTACTGCTACCCGCACATAAGCACTGTCTGGTGCGAAAGTAGCTAACCAACTCTCTGAATTAAAACGTTTTCCCCACAAACCAATTGTACCTAAACCTGCACCGATTGGATGACTTTGAATGAATGGTTGTATAAAAGCTTGATTGCGAAGGCGTAGATTCATCGAACTGTCATCTTGGGGACTAAATGCTGATTGTAAGCGATAGATAACGGGATTTGAAGTAGATTTTAACATGAAACCTGCTCCAACTAGTCCAATAAAAATACCGACTAGGATGGTTTGGGGGTTAAAATTGAGCAGTACATAAAAAATAATTCCAGCAGCAATCATAATAACAGGCGTTCTTGATCCTGTATAGCCCAATGCCAATAACATGACTGCCGCCGCCACAACCAACAGTAAGCGAAGTAAAGGTTTAAAATTGCCTGTAGCTAAAACTAGACACAACATGCTAGTGTATGCCATCGCCATACCAAAAGAGGTGGGGTCAGAAAACAAAGAAAAAATCCGTAATCGAGACCAAGTAAAAAACAAACGATAACGCAAAGGGTCGGCATATAACCAACTCATTTCTTGATTAGTAAAACCAATATATTCTTGTTTTAATCCGTAAAGAGCTGATAGAAAGGTAAGTAATATAATTACGCCTAAAAAACGGTAAACGGATGAAAGACTGGTAAAACTATAAAACGCCACAAAATAAAGTATTTGCCAAATGGCTAGAGAGCGAACAGAATATGCCCAACCTGCGATAGAAGGTGCGTAAGGGTTTAAGGCTTGCAGCAAATTATAAGCTATCCATATATACACCATGATGCTCATGGGGTGAGTAGCAAAGCGAAAATCTCTTTTTTGTAATTGTTTGATAGTTAGACTTACAAAAAGTAACACCAACAATCCATCTAAAGCAGTGCCAAAAGGGGAACAGTAGAATTATTTTCATCAAAAAATTCACAAAAGCTACACCCCACTGTCAATAGCATCCCAAATTCCAGATTGGTGAACGTTAGCCACACTAGTGGAAGCGCGACTAAAAATGCCTAGTAATAAAAACAATCCTTTAATACCTAACCACAAAGAAGTGACTGATACAACGAGCATGACTCCTAGCATTGTAACCACACCAAGTGGACTAACAAGCTGTTTTTTAATTAATTGATTAAAAAAAAAGGATTGAATTTGACGTTCTATATTTGTGATTACCATTGCTCTATATAAATACGACCTTCAGAAAAAAGCCTATTATCATTAGTCCAATTAATACAATAATAATGAGTTCTAAAAATGGATGTTCAGAGGGCACTTTATCGTTGAATAAGTTCATGGGTGTTGACTTTATGATCTAGTTTTTCCTGAACAATATTCCAAAATTGTTCCACTCGATGCGTCCAAGTATTGTTTCTCGCTACATTAATTCTCGCCTGCATCAAATCTGCATTATGCTCCTTGATAGCTCGATTGATAAAGCCCAAAAACGATTCATGGTCTTCTGCCAAATAAATCACTTCCTCAAAGGAGCGAATGTCATC
This sequence comes from Saprospiraceae bacterium, assembly GCA_012031785.1. Taxonomy (GTDB): domain Bacteria; phylum Bacteroidota; class Bacteroidia; order Chitinophagales; family Saprospiraceae; genus JAAUTG01. The sequence goes on from JAAUTG010000042.1 coordinate 1,950, forward strand.
CGAGAAATTAGTGGCTATAACAGGTTTGCCAGAAAAAAGATATTCATTAATTTTTAGAGGATAAATACTTTCTGTCAGTTGATTACACAAAAAAGGGATAATCGTACAATCAAAATGTTGTAGGTATTTCGGTAATTCATGAATATCCTTGCTTCCCGTAAAAATAACATTGGGCATTTTATCCAAACCTACTTTTAAGTAATCGTCGCTGTTCGTAGGACCTACCAACACCAACGTTTTATCTTCGTGCGTCTCTGCTATCTTTTTCAACAATAGATAATCAATTCTCGAGCCGTCCATGTTGCCAGTGAAACCAATAATTGGAGTTTCTATTCCCTTCAACTCTTCTGGTTTGCTGTATTTTGCTTCCAAAGTTTTACTGAAAATACTAGCATCCACCGCATTGTGTAACACATAAGTATCAGGATTGAGTGGTTGTTTGAGCCGTTGTAATTTTTTTGAGGTTACTAACACTAAATCGGCAGTAGTGATTGCTTTTTCCTCTAACCTCGCCCAATGTTTTGCCGTGTAAACTTCTTGCGTCATATCATCAATACATTGATAAATATTGAGAAGTGGAAAAAATGAACGAGGTAAAGTTGCCGCCACCGATGGATTAAAGCAGTTCAAATAAATATAACGCTCAATTTTATATTTGTCTATTAGTTTTTGAATGGTATTCAAAACCACTTGTTCATTCCAAGTGTGTAATCGCTCATACATATTTCCCTCTGATAACCAATTAATTGGAAGTATTGATGGCGGATGAACTGCAATCACATTAGAAGGAAAACCTGGGATTTTCTCATACCGCATTCGGTGTTTGAGTTGGTCTCCTAGGCGGCTACTCACCTTGCTATCTCTGAATTGCGTGATTAATTCTTTTGCAGTAAAAGGAGGATTAATATAAAAAACGCGATGACGTTTGGCAAATTCTCTTGTAAAAGACAGAGAAACAGACGAATAGCGGTTATCCCAAGGGAACAAAGTGAAATAAATGATGTCTATCTTCTCTAAAGCCCTGCTCATTGAGATAGGAATTATCAATTGTTAAAAAAGAGTATGCCAATTTTTATTTTAATTCGTTATTGCTTCATTATCTATATGAAAAGCGAATAGCGAAAATCAATGGTCTATTTCTCTACCTTAAAATTTCTTATTTCGCTTTAACCAATTTTGTAATGTATTGGCAATAAGCACATAGAAAGTGGTCATGTATAGAAAAGCCCTAAAAGCTACAACGCCAAAAGTGCGATATAGATACACCTGCATGGCAATAAATCCTAAAAAATAAGCCAGTAGTGTGCCATAAGCAGCACCAATTGTACCCAAACGAGTGATGAACAAATAGTTTAATGCTAAATTTAAAAAAACACTTAAAGCTGTAAAAATAAAATTGATTTTCGGACGACCTGTAGAATCTAGTACAGTTCCAAACTGCACGGCAAATGGAATGAAAATACCATAAAACATAGTAACTCTCAGAATATTGGCAGCCGACAGGTAGGATTCTCCAGCAATAAATAAAATAATCCATTCCGCAAAAAATAGGACGAACACAATAGCTGGTATCAAAATAGTGAGAATAGCACCTACTGCTTTTTCGTACAACACTTTGGTACTCAAGCCGTCTGTACGCTCGATTCTAGCACTTTGTGGAAATAAAATAGTAGCCATGGAGAAAGTAGGCGCTTCTGCTAAGTTGGTGATTTTAACCGCAGCATCAAAAATAGCTACCTGCACATCTCCAAAAAACTTGGCAATCATCACCCGGTCTGTACCTTTATAAATCATAGTAGCTAAATTTGTTCCCATTACGTATTTGCCGAAATTAAAAAGTCGAACCACCCATTCCCAAGACACTTTTTTATCAAATCGCAAATAACCTTTCGCAAAATACCAAGCCACGTATCCTCCTAAACCAATACCTAATGCTCGGACAATCACTAAGCTAGGTAAGGTGATAGGAAGATGGAATAAAAAAAAATGAGTACATAGGCAAATAATACCAACTGCCGAACTATGCTGCTCCATAAAATTCCTTTAAAGTCGAGGTTGGCTTGTTGAATGAAATTGAATTGAATTAGTGGGGTAAGCAAAATCGTGTTAATGGCGTATAAATCAAACAAAGCATCTAAAGAAGGTACTCCAAAAAAGTCACTAGCAGGTTTGGATAAAACAATAAATAAAACAGCTACCAATATACCAACTAACACATTCAGATAAAGGGAAGCAGTATTAATCGCCCTATAGTCTTTTTCATTTGCATTCGATAAATATTTTACTAAAGCATTTTGAAGTAAACCCGTTCGCCCTACTTCTACAACTGTAATCACGGTAAGGAAAGTTGCCCAGTGTCCAATTTCCTTCTGCGAGATAGCTCGAAAGAGAATCATGGCACTAACCAGTGCAAACAATTGCATAGATGCTCGTTCCATCAAGGTAAGTATTCCCGATCTTACCCAATATGATCTTTCATTAGCCACTACAATACTGATTTTTTAGAGAAAAATAACTCAAAAATTCAATCAATTAGAGCGATTTGAGCGTACAGGCACTGTATGCACCTCTTTTAGCTTTACAAAGACAAAAGTAGTATTTTATAGCAGATTTTATTTAACAATTAAACTATGAGAATTACAAACTAATGTTAAGCAATCGGTTTTAGTTGCTTTGTAGGGAAGTATTTGCAGGGTAGTTTTTATCTAAATTATCATTTTTAATTTTAGCCTGTATATAAAGCCGCTAGATTTATCACATCAGTTAACAACTGTGTCACAGCCGATATGGGCGCGATTTGAACCAAATGAGTACGGTACCAACTATGCCTGCTATGAGTATAACAGGTATTAACCAAATACTATTTTTTGAGGTTCAGAATTTCTGATGTGGAATTTTAATTTGATAAGTCTGGCGTCTGGGATTCGTTAATTTTGTAGCAATCAGCCAAGGATTGTAAGCCTTTAATTCGCGGTAGCTGACGTTATGTTGTCGTGCAAAATCTGCCAAACTTTCTATGGCAGTATTGACCTCCACATAATGAAAATCAGTCCAAGCAGGGTATAAATCGTTTTCATCGAAATAGTAGCCGTATTGTTTAGGATTGCTCATGATTTCCTTGATGGCAACTACCCGAAAAAGGTAACGACTAGTTTCCGAATTTGAGGTTCAAGTCGTAAAAAGTAATGCCTTTTTGATCCTTTAGTGACATCAGAGATACGACCGATGCCACCATTGTAAGCTGCTACAGCAAGCGTCCAACTTCCAAAATATCTTTTGTAGCTTGCCAAATGTTTGCAAGCTGCTTCGGTCGCTTTTTCCAAGTGGTAACGTTCGTCTATTTCGTCGTTAATTTCCAAGCCATATTGTTTACCTACTGCGGGCATAAACTGCCAAAAACCTTTAGCTCCAGCAGGGGAAGTGGCGTTTTCCAAGTCACTTTCTGCTACGGCAATGTATTTTAGATCGTCTGGAATACCGAAACTTTTAAAAATAGGTTCAACAATTGGAAAATAGCGCGCTGCTTTTTTTAAGTTCAACGAAGTCTGCCCGTGTCGGTAAGCATTTAAAGTTAACTCATTATCAAGGCGTTGTAATACATCAAAATTGTCCAATGGCAACGCTTCGCCAGCAAAAACATAATCTTTGTTTAAATTGACGGATTTAACTAATTGTGGTAATACACGATCATTCAAATCTTTTGTGCTATCTGCGGAAGTTTCATCTCCTTTCGTATAAGAAGTGATGACTGCTACAAAGCAAAAAACGATTAACAAAAAGCCGTAGGCAAAAAACGCTTTTTTCATGTGACAATATCTTTTAATGACTTTTGAAGTGACAATTTTTGATTTCTAATACAACCTGTAACTAATCAATTACTTGATAAAAGTACATAAACTTTATCCTGTATAAAAATCCAAATTTTGAAGCAAATACTACCAAATAAATTTAGAATGCAGGTCATCAGTGGTAACATCTTGCCAATAATTAGCAGGATAATACTAACGACGCATCAAAAAATTACTTGAGACGCTCAACCCAATAAATAATGGGTAAAATAAAGGTTTTACAGTCAGATGTGCAAGCTCACTTTCCTATTTACGAAAATATATATAAAAGTTTCACGCCATCAGGCAATTTAATTATCACTTAACTTAAACGGTTGTCATTTGTCTAGGTCGCTTAAAAATAGGTACAGTAGAGCAAGGTTCACCATACATGATGCTTTGTGCAAAAGGGCGAAGTTTTTTCGTCAATTCTACATAAGCAGCCGGAGGAACTGGCTTATCGCTACATCCCTTGATGACTACTCGCTTCTCTGAATAGGGGGAAGCGTCAAATTCCATCATCGTTTTCGCGTAATGAGTTTTATAAAATTCTTCTGGGCTGCCCTGATAAATTTCTATCGCATAGGGAGTTGCGTAAGCAGTCACGAGCATAAACGCCCAAACAGGTATGATAGCGTCCACAGAGCAAGTGATGGCTAAGTTTTTACTTTCGTATTGCGTCCAGTCGTGTTGTGCTAACGCTTCTCGGAAGTCTTTTTCTTTTAAAATTAACCCCATGAAAAGGTAGTCTTTCAAATCAAAAACAGCCAATTCCTGTTGTGGAAAAAAATCCTCTAAGTTCAAGGTAATCAATCCACTTTCTGCTACTTTATTGATTAATGGTGCATCCATGATAAATCGTATTTTTTGTACTGATTAGGAGGATTGTTTATTTTAGTTGTTATTCAATTAGTCTTCAGCAATTTGATTTTTAGCAACTAGTAGCTTTTAGTTTTACATACTTGGGCGGTCATTAATCCTAATTTTATTCTGCCACCCCAATTTCATTTTCAGGCTGTTTGAGGTCCTTCAGTTTAGGTAAATCTTTTAAGCTACTGATTCCAAAATAATCCATAAATTTTTCAGAAGTTCCGTACAGCAATGGACGACCTGCTGCTTCACTTCTACCTGTAATATAAACAAGTTCTTTTTCCAATAGTTTTTGAATGGCATAATCACAATTCACGCCGCGAATCACCTCCAACTCTGTTTTACTAATAGGTTGTTTGTAAGCGATGATTGCCAACGTTTCAAGGGCAGCTTGAGAAAGTTTTTTCTTGATGGTTTGTCGCAAATACGTACCAATCGTCTCGTGGTAAGCCCCTTTAGTCAAAAATTGAAAGCCCCCATTAATTTCAACAATTTCAAACGCATATTCTGAACTAAGATAGCGCGCCTGCAAAGATTGAATTTCCTCCAAAATTTGTATTTCTGGTAGCAGCACGTTCAGCACTGTCTCTACGCATCGGCGAATTTCTACCAAAGGAATAGGCTGGCTGCTTGCAAAAATTAGACTTTCAATATGTTGCCGCAATAAAGTGTATTCAACTGGCGGTGTCGTATTATGATTTAATTTTTGACTGGTCTCCATCCTACAAGTTGTTTTTTGTCTGTGATTCAACGTTTTAGTACGCCATTTGCTGCATCATATAAGCGCATATTATGGCTCCATAAGTACCCAAAGCGTAGCCCAGCACAGCTAAAAGCACGCCAACAGGTGCAAGTACAGGACTAAACGCAGAAGCCATGACAGGTGCAGATGCAGCGCCCCCAATATTAGCTTGACTACCAACTGCTACAAAGAAAAAAGGAGCTTTGATTAAAAAAGCCGTTAAAAGCAAAATAAAAATATGCACTAGCATCCAAGTCACGCCTACTAGAAATAATCCCCAATTTTCAAATACTTCTTTTACGTCCATTTGCATTCCAATCGTAGCTACCAAGATATAAATAAAAATTGTTCCCCAACGCGACGCTCCAACTCCTTCCAAATCTTTAGCCCTGGTGAAAGAGAGTAATACCCCAAAAGTTGTGGCAACTACAACAATCCAAAAAAATGACGAAACCACTGAAGAAAGCCCGAGTTGAGTTAATTGCGGTTCAATGGATTTCAACAAAGGAGTAACCCAATCTGCCACAAAATGGGACAAGGCAGTACCGCCAAACGTTACGCCAAGTAGGACAAACAATGCAGTAGTAGAGGGGACACGCTCAATATTACTTCGATAGCTTTCTACCTTCACAATTAGTGCCGCTATTGCTCGATTATCAGCACGAAGCCAACGATCAATTTTTTTGCTATGATTAGCAGCGTATAATAAACACCTAGCCAAATATTTGCCACTGCCACATCCACAATAACCATCGTAGCAAATAAATCGTTACTTACATTGTAGATTTCTTTCATGGCAGTTTGATTCGCACTGCCTCCAATCCAACTGCCAGCAATAGTGGACAATCCGCGCCAGAGTTCATCTGCACTCACAGGAATCAAGGATGGAAATAGTTGAGAAACCATCAACAACGCAATCGGTCCTCCTAGTATCACGCCCAAAGTACCTGCGAAAAATACAATCAAAGACTTAGGTCCCAAACTGATAACCCCTTTTAAATCAACGCTTAAGCAGAGCAAAATTAAACTTGCTGGCAGTAGGTAACGAGAGGTAACAAAATACAGTTGGGACTGGGCAGGGTCTAATATTCCTAGTGGAGAATGCAACAAAGCAGGAACAAAATAGCAGAGTAAAAGTGGAGGGAAAACGGTGTAAAAGCGTTTCCAAAAGCCTGATTCTAGTTGCGCAGTCACAAAAATCAAAGCCAATACTGTGAGCAAAATACCAAGTACAATAGCATCGTTGGTGATAGGAAGCATTGTTTATTGTTTTAGTTTATTGGCAATAATAGGCTACTTTTGCGAAAAATCCTACAATTGAACCCAATTGTCTTATTTTTTGTTAAAATCATTCAAGTATAAAATTTATCATACTGCTATATGCCAACGGTCTATTTGACAAGGAGAGAACGATTTAATGCAGCCCACAAACTTTGGGTAGAGGATTGGGACGACGCAACCAATATGGAGATTTTTGGGAAATGCGCCAATAAGAACTGGCATGGACACAATTATGAACTATTCGTGACCATAAAAGGAGAACCTGACCCAATTAAGGGATATATTATGGATGCAAAGGCATTGAGCGAAATCATCCAAAAAGTCATCACAGATAAAGTGGATCATGCCAACTTGAACTTGGATGTAGATTTTATTCCTAAAAATATGCAGCCAACTACTGAAAATTTAACCATTTTATTTTGGCAGCAATTAGAGCCACATATTTCACAAGGCGAGTTGCACTGTATTAAACTTTGTGAAACTGAGAATATTTATGTAGAGTATTTTGGTACATAATGTAATTCAGGCTAGTTATCTATTTGACAATCATAGATTTTTTACCCAATTCCACTACATCTGCATCTTTAATATTGCCTTCGTGCAGGGTGAATCGAACTAAAGTTTTCATCACATGTAACCCATAATTACCAGCTGCGCCAGGGTTAATGTGGAGTAGCCGATATTTGTTATCAGGTATGACTTTTAAAATATGAGAATGTCCACAGATAAATAATTTGGGTTTTCGAGCGCTCAATAAATTGTTCTGGCAGTTGGTTTGTACTTGCCTGGATAGCCGCCAATATGTGTGATAAAAACCCTAACTCCCTCACAATCAAAAATCAAGTGTTCTGGAAAACGAAAGCGGATGTCTTGACCATCAATATTGCCATACACCGCTCTAAAGGGGCGAAAAGCCTCCAATTGTTCAACTAATTGTAATGAACCGATGTCTCCTGCGTGCCAAATTTCATCACACGACTCAAAATATTCAAAAACGCCCTCATCCAAATAGTCATGCGTATCGGAAAGTAGTCCAATTCTTTTCATTCTGTAATTTGTTCCAGCAGTTGCGCTGTGAGATGAATTAGTTTTGATACGTCTTCAGTATCTATTGATTTGGTTTATGCTCAAACCCATGTGCTACATAGCTTCTAAAATTCGTTGCCTTTCTCAACCAATCGTAATCGGTACGAGCAATAATACCATATCCGAATAGCTGTTTAATTAGCACCGTAGAAGTGGTGCGCACTTTCAGCGTGGGTTGTTCAGCGCGCAGCAAAGTTCTAGCTGCTGATTCAAATGCCGACCATGCTGTAAGCAGCGCAGCTTCTCTGAATTTAGTGTTATTCAATTCTTTAGCTTCATCTATGCGCGCTCTCACTTCTGCCATAGGAATATCCTCAAAGGCTTCATCTTCGCGCATTTTTCGAGATTTCACGTTGGTAATTACCAATCAAATGCCCAGCCTTCAAGGTTATTCACCGCCTCTGCTAAGTCTTTCACGTAAGGGGAATTAGATAAACTCGGTGTGGTTGCTACTTTCACAACTCTAGCGTCTCCCCCGCGAGTGGCAATAAAATCAATTTTACCTTGAAATTTTTGTAGAGGAACAGGTAAATTTTTCGTGACTGGCAAGACAATTATTTCGTAGCCATCTTTTGTATAGTCTGCCACCAGTTCTTTAATTCTGCGTTTTCTATCGTATTAGTCATTAGAGTTCTTGAGTGATGATATGTGATTTAACTATAACGTGCAAAAAATCATTTCCGTTTACAAAGCCTTCTACCACAATAGGTGAAGCACCCCTAATTTTGTAAGCCCCATTCAAGTCGCGTCTCCGACTGCTAGTCTCCACTACTTGCTTATCGTCCACATACACTAGCCCTACTAAGGCATCCTGCATAGGTTTAATGATATTATCCACATCTGGGCTTTCGTGTTCATAATAGTAGGTGACCTGAAAGGTAACATCTTCTGTGATAAGTTCAGTTCCATCAGGTATTCTTTTTTTGCTGCCGCACCTACTTTTACTTTCCACTCCCTTAATCGAGCGCGATTTTTGGTCTGTAACGAAACTGGCGGACCTTCTACAATAAATTCAAATGGCAATGAAAACATGCAGTGTGGTTAATATTTTGGACTTTTCAAAAAGTCCTTGTGATGTTTTTTTGGTAATTTTATTAAAAAATAACTTCGGACAAATTCAACTTTTATACAAAAACAATACAACAAGAGACCTGACTTCAGCGCATACAAAAGCGTTATGAGATAAAAGAAATATTAATACGAAAACGATTGAAGGGAGTAAGAGTTTATTTGACTGCTGATAACAAGCTGATAAATTTATGTTCATTTAACAAACTAAATTCATCAACTGTGTTTGGAATCTGTAATTTTGCGTATTAAAATAACCGTAACTAATATTAAGTAGTTGGCTGTTAGTCTTTAAATAACAATTGAGTGAAAAAGAAATTGGATTCTTACACACCTACAACTCGACACTAACTGCGTAACATCAGTTGTAATAACCCAAAAAAATAACTTTTCATAAATTGCAACCATGAAAAAAATTTTACTTCTAGGGTACACGCTTTTGATGCTCCACACAGGACATGCACAAAAAGTAATCGAATTAGCTAGATTTTCTGCTCCAAACGCTACGCAAGCCGTGGCTGTGGATAGTCTTTATTTTTATGCTATTAGTAATTCTAAAATTGTGAAGCATAGAAAGTCTGACGGAATAGTGGTGAAGGAGTACACAGGTTCTTTCAAGCATTTGAATAGTGGTATCGTATTAGACGAAAAATTGTATTGCGCCAATACAAATTATCCAGAATTACCTATGGCTAGTTCCTTAGAAATTTTTGACCCTGAAACGTTGGAACACATTGGAACGCACAGTTTTGGTATGTTTGTCGGGTCCTTTACTTGGATTGACCGTTGGAAAGACGATTGGTATTTGATGTTCGTACATTATGAAAACTACGCTCAAGAACGTGGCAAAGGAGTGGAATATTCTTCGTTAGTTTGGATGGATCCGCAATTTAGACAACAAGGAGCTTGGGTGTTGCCTAAAACATTGGTGGAGCGATTGCGTCCTGAAAGTATATCTGGTGGTACTTTCAGTAAAGATGGTAAATTATATCTAAGCCCCCATCATTTTGAGGAAATCTATGTGCTTCAAATTCCACGACAAGGCTACGAGCTAGAATGGCTACAAACCATTCCCGTGCCTTTTGAAGGACAAGGTATAGCTTGGGATACGCATCAGGAAGGCGTAATGTGGGGAATTAACCGAAAAAAACGAGAAGTGGTTTGTATTAAAATACAGTAACTGAGCATAGTCAAACACCTTTGGCTGTTAGCTACTTGCCCAAATACAAATGCTTTCAAACAAGTAATTTTGAGGCAACTTAGTTTTGATAGCCCAAATTTTGATGCGATTGACGCTTATTCGCCAATCGCATCAAAAAACTTTAATGACTCAGCATCACGGGCATGACTAGCATTAAAATATCTTCGTACTCTATTTCTTCCACAGGCATCAGAATACCTGCTCGCGTAGGAGAGGATAGTTCTAATTTTACTTCTTCGGATTCTAACACATTGAGCATTTCTATTAAAAACTTAGCGTTAAAGCCTATGGTAAGTGGGTCTCCTTCATAGTTACAAGTCAATTGTTCCGTTGCTTCGTTAGAAAAATCTAAGTCTTGAGCGGAAACAGTCAGGCTATTGCCCGTAATATTTAAAATAACCTGATTGGTTGTTTTATTTGCATAGATGGCTATGCGCTTTAACGAATTTTGAAAATCTGACTTATTGATAGTCAGTAAGTTAGGATTGTCTATCGGAATCACTGCATTGTAGTCAGGATAGCGTGCATCCACCAAGCGTGTAACCAATTTGGTTTGCTGGAAGTTGAAAAAAGCATAAGATTTGTTGAAGGAAAGTTGCAAACTTCCTGCATTGGGTAACGCATTTTTAATAAGGTTCAATGCCTTTTTCGGAACGATGAAGGAGGTAGAAATATCGCTGGAAATGTTGCGATAAGCAAACTTAACCAGTTTATGGGCATCCGTTGCCACACAAGTTAATTTACCGAAATCAATCTGAAAATATACGCCCGTCATAGCTGGTCGCAATTCGTCATTGCTGGTGGCGAATAACGTTTTGGAAATAATTTGCTGCATTACCCCAGTTTGTACAGTCACTACATCCACTGATTCTGGTTCTGGAATGACTGGAAAATCTTGGCTATTTTCCCCTGCTAATCTGTATCTGCCATAAGCTGAAACTATCTCAATGTTATTATTTTCCAAATTTATATTAAACGTTACAGGTTGTTGTGGCAACGCTTTGAGCGTATCAAGTAGAATTTTTGCAGGAATAGCGACCGAGCCATCCATATCCGACAGCACTTCTATTTCTGTGGTGATAGACGTTTCTAGGTCAGTAGCAGCAATGGTAAGTTTGTTGTTTTCGATGAGAAACAAAAATCTTCCAAAATAGGCAATACAGGATTGGAATTAATTACACCAACTGCAACTTGAAGTTGCTTCAATAATTCTGACGAGGACACACTAAATTTCATACCAAAATAATATTAGAAGATTCCAGATGTAGGCTTGTGTTCTAATTTAGATTAGCCTTTCATGCTAAGGTGTTTCACTTCCTTTGAAAGTCAAACGCTTAGCACAAATAGCGGACTAACCATTGATTATATACAACGCTAAAACACCACGCAAAGTTAAAAGGAGATTAATATTTTCAAACAACAGTTACTCACATCCTGTGGAAACATTAAATTATAACCCATAAATTGCACTATATTTTTGCACAGCGTACTGGTAAAAATAGTCAAAATTCAGAGTTTCTCCTGTCAATTGCTGGCACAAATCATTAGCAGAATGGAGTTGACCTTTTTGATGAATATTCGTCCGAAGCCACCCTAAAAGCGCATCCGTCTTTCCTTGTTGCATTTGAGTTTCCAAATCTGGTAAATCTATGACGGCTTTTTGAAAAAACTGTGCAGCATAAAAGCTCCCCAAACTGTACGTAGGAAAATATCCAATGTTGCCATACGCCCAGTGAATATCTTGCAAAATACCATGTAGCGCGTCTGGCACTTCAACGTCCATATAATTCATGTAGCGTTCATTCCAAGCAGCTTCCAAATCGTCAATTGCCAGTGAGCCTTCGATAAGGGCTTTTCCAATTCATATCTAATCATAATATGAAAATGGTAATGCAACTCATCAGCCTCTGTGCGAATCAGCGTGGGTGCTACTAAGTTGATCCCCTTGTAAAAATCATTCAACCCTACCTGACTTAACTGTGTGGGAAAAGTCGTTTTCAATTGTTGATAATGTCCTTTCCAAAACGACAAACTGCGCCCCACATTATTTTCCCATAAGCGAGACTGCGATTCGTGAATACCCAGCGAGATCGGTCTTCCTAGCGGTTGCCCATAATGTGTGGTTGGTAAGCCTTGTTCGTAAAGTGCGTGACCGCATTCATGGATGCTGCTCCAAAGCAAATTGCCCAAGTACTGCTCGTCCACGCGAGTAGTGACGCGAACATCTTGCGGCGAAAAGCTAATTGTGAAAGGATGCCGTGACCAGTCCTGCCTGCCTGCATCCACATCGTAGCCCAATTTTTGCAACAAATAATTGCTGAAGTCCCATTGGGTTTGTTTTGGGAAAAATTGGTGTAAAAAGGAGTTATCCACTTGCGCTTTTGTACGAATTTGACGCACAAAATCTACTAATTTCACCTTCACGCCAGCAAATAATTCGTCGAGTTGACGGGAGGTGTAATCAGGTTCAAATTCATTGAGCAATTCGTCGTAAGGATGCGCCTCAAAACCAATCGTGGCAGCCTCTTCTTGCTTAATCGTTACAATTTCCGCTAGTGCGTCTTTAAAGATTGAAAAATCGTTAGCTGCACGGGCTTGAACCCATTGGTGGTAGGCTTTTGAACAAGCCACAGACCGACGCATGACAAAAGATTCACTCAATTTGGAGTAACGGTCGTAATTGAGTTTCATCAACGAGACGTTTCTTGCTTCTTCTGGTGTAAGCAAATTATCTTGGGCATGAAGCATTTCTATTAATTCGCCAACTGCTGGGCTGACAGATAATTCGTGTGCCATACCTGAAAGCGTCGCAATTTGCTGCGAACGGAATGGAATACCTTTAGTGGGCATTCCCACTTCTTTATCCCATTGTAGGACAGCAATTGCCGTCCCAATATCAGCTACTTTTCGAGTAATGCCAATTAGTTTTTGATAACTTGAAGATATATCCATAACGGTTTGATGCTGCATGAGCAGGATTTGTTGATAACGTAAATACTTTTCCTTTTTGATACAATTCGGCACAAGATAAGAACTTTACTTCAATTTTTTATTGTTCGCGCTTGCTTAGCTGTTATATATACCACAATATTTTTCTAGTTACTTGAAAATTACAAATCTTCAAGATTTCACCCCTTTCTATGTTCAAAAAAGAACTCATTTCGATACTATTTTATACCACTGTAACGACTGTTGAATTGCCTTACTGAAAGGTGATTTTCGTGCGCAAATTAATACCTGTTGTTCTCTTTGTAAGCCAAGCCATAGGCTTCTTCGCGTGAAAATAGACTTGAAGTAGTCGTGGTTGCAAGGTTGAAGTTTCCAAGTTGAGCAAGGAATATAGTCTTTTTTTAATTTTCAATTCAATTTTACGTCTTTCTGACCAAATATTTTTTTCCCTATTGCTTTATCGTTTACCTTTATGAAATAGGGGAAAATCTATCAAATCATTATTGAATACCATAACAAAAAACTAGGTTCATAAGTAATTTGATATCCAATAAGTTGAGTGTGGTTGTAAAGCGTTTGATTTTTGTTTGTTGTCAGGATAACTGATATTAATTACCCTTGATGTAGCAATTTTAATTCGATGAAAAACATTAGACTTCGTTTTGTTTTTCGTTTTATTGTAATGGGTTATATGTTGTTGGGTTCAGCGTGGTGGTCTATGCTGCTCTATACTAAAAATAAAGACGCTTACTTGGCAAAAGAGGAGTTACTCGCCACGCGCCAGGAATTGATGGAACTTCTGATGAACCAGCGACCAGAATTGAGAGTGGATTTGCAGCATCGCCATCAAGAATTGGAAGTTATTAAAGCGGATTTGAAAAAAGCTATAAGGGGCAGGAATGGATGATTTTGGGGGAAGGCTTATTTTTAACTATTTTTCTTTTTTTTGGAATCTATCTTGTAGATCAAGGCTATCGAAAGGAAGTGGCTGCCGCCAAGCAACGTCGCAATTTCCTTCTTTCCATCACCCATGAGCTAAAGTCCCCGATTGCTTCCATTCATTTGATATTAGAAACTTTCCTCAAACGCAATTTAGAAGGAGAAGCAATTAAAAAACTTTAGCAAAAGTGCTTTGAAAGAGACCCAACGGTTACATAATTTGGTAAACGATTTGCTGCTTTCTGCGAAGCTGGAAGAAGCCTATCAGCCTCACTTTGAAGAACTTGATTTGTCTTTGCTCGTCCATGACCTCATTGCAGAGCTAGAAGAAAAATATCCTACTTCGCACTTTAAAGTAGAGGAAAATGGCGATATTCCTATTGTTCAAGCTGATTTGTCTGGGCTTAATTCAGTGTTGAGCAACTTACTGGAAAATGCCATCAAATACAGTCAAGGAGATGCCGACGTGACGGTGCGTTTGAAACAAGAACTTAAACACGCCAGCGTGGAGATTGCGGATCAAGGGGTTGGGATTCCAGATAAAGAAAAAAAGCACGTTTTTGAAAAGTTTTACCGCGTGGGTAGCGAAGACACTCGTAGCACCAAAGGCACTGGATTGGGTTTGTTTATCGTTAAACAAATTGTGAAAGCGCATGGCGGCACCATACAAGTGTTGGACAATCAACCTAGAGGAACGCTGATGCGATTTTGTCTTCCTTTGAAACAAAAGGAGAACGCCGAATTTGTACTTCAAAAGGCGTAGCAGAAGTAGTGGAAAGTTAAGTTGTGGTTGGAGGATATACATGCACTGATTCCCTTCAAAATTGTTGAAAAACCTTATTGTGAATGTGGGTTGTGCGATGTAATTTTGCGTCACTTTTGCCAAAAGGTAATGGTGCGCTACAAATTGTAAAGTGAAACTAGGATTTTTATAAAATTTGGTGGATGAAGTAACCACTGCTCGGAGCTTCGTTCATGACTAACTGTTTGATGGAAATGATGATTTTGGAGAATAATCAATATGTATTAAATAGCGACATCAACGCTTTGTCACTTACCGAAAAGTACGGTTGCCCTTTGTATGTGTATGACAGTGCGATTATCAAGCGGCAGTTTGACCGTTTGAATAACGCTTTTGATGTGCCGAGTTTGAAAATTAATTACGCATGTAAGGCGTTGACCAATCTCGCTATTTTGAAACTACTGAAATCTTTTGGTGCAGGGTTAGATACTGTTTCTGCACAAGAACTAGAAATAGGGCTACTCGCTGGTTTTGACCCTCAAGAAATTACTTTCACCCCTAATTGCGTGTCTTTAGAGGAAGTGGAAGAGGCAGTGGATTCAGGTGCAAAAATCAATATTGACAATATTTCTATTTTAGAGCAGTTTGGGCATCACTTTCCGAACGTGCCAGTGTGTGTGCGCATCAATCCTCACATCATGGCGGTGGTAATAATAAAATTTCGGTAGGGCATATTGATTCCAAATTTGGTATTTCTATCCACCAGTTGCCGCATGTACTAAAAGTTATTCAAACCACAGGCTTGCGCGTAGAAGGTCTGCACATGCACACTGGAAGCGATATTTATGAAGCCGAAGTATTTTTGAATGCCGCAGAAATTTTGTTGAATACTGCTCAACATTTTCATCATCTGGAGTACATGGATTTTGGAAGTGGTTTTAAAGTGCCTTATAAAGCTGGTGATATTGAAACGGACATTGAAGACTTTGGCAAAAGAATCTCTGAACGGTTTAATCGTTTTTGCAAGGAATACGGTAAGGAAGTGACCTTAGTGTTTGAACCTGGCAAGTTTCTAGTGAGCGAAGCGGGTTCTCTTTTTGTGCGTGTAAATGTGGTGAAACCCACGCCTTCCACCCTCTTTGCAGGCGTAGATTCTGGTTTGAATCATTTGATTCGCCCTATGTTTTACGATGCTTATCACGAAATTACAAATATTTCTAATCCAAATGGAAAACCGCGTATTTATACCGTAGTGGGTTATATCTGCGAAACGGATACCTTTGGTGCGAATCGCAAAATTTCAGAAATCCGAGAAGGCGATGTCCTGCGTATTCACAATGCAGGAGCGTATTGTATGTCTATGGCTTCTAACTATAATTCGCGTTTTCGCCCTGCTGAGGTGTTGGTGCATGAGGGAAAAGATTATCTGATTCGCCATCGCGAAACGATAGAAGATTTGCTGCGCAATCAAGTGGCGGTGGATTTTAGTTAGGTGCTTTGGTCTTTGGAGGATTTGTTGGATGGTGAAGACTTGGTAAGTCTAAGCTATTTATAGTCAATGCAATAGCATACTCGTTCTGCAAAATATATTTTTAAATGAAGTAACATGAACTGATGTTACACAGTTTGAATTTGCGAACAAATAACCTTAATCGTCCATAGACTCTGCTTCTGTGTCTGCTAGGCTATCCACGCTGTAATGTTGACGCACGAAGTTGCACCATACACAGTTTGATTTTCCACAGCCTTCAAAAAAATCGTGGGCTTGTATTTTTTCGTAAGTGTTTTTTGATAAGTTGCTTCATCATTTGCACATCTCTGCTGTTGAAAATGAGCTGCTTTTGAAGGTATTCCCCTCTCGGATTGGGGTCGAGAAATATAATTTCACCAGATTGTACAGTTTCGGCGTAGGGGCGATAATTTTCATAAAGTAGTTTATAAAATACCAATTGACGGTAGTAACTGCCACCATATAAGTTGTTGGCATCGGGGCGTTTGAGTTTAGATTCATCCGTTTTTCCTGTTTTATAGTCCGTAATGTGGGCTTTATTGCCAGCCGAAAAGTCAATTTTATCAATCACGCCTGTGATGGGTACGCCTTCCACTTCTGTATGCCGTACAGATAGTTCCACGCGAACTTCTTTATTCCAATTTTTTAGGTGGTTTTCATAATAGTAAGCAAGGTTGATTTGCCCCATGCTCAAGCGACGCAAGTATTCACTTTCCGTGAATTGTGGTTTGGTTTGCCGCATGTATTCCTCAAAATAGCGTAAGAATTGATTGGCAGCAGGAAAGGCTTTATTTTTTTTGTTCAGCATCACTTCGTAAAGACGCTGCCAAGCGAAGTGCATGGCGTTGCCATAGCTTGCCGCTTCGCTGGTTAGTGTAGGTACTTTGAGGACGTGTTCGTAAAAAAAGCTCAAGGGCACCGCAAATAGGTGTTCATGGCAGAAACACTCAATTTGAAATCTTCTATGAGCAGTTTTATTTCCTCAGTAGGCATCGGTGTTAGATAGGTTTTTTCTGTTTCCGTGAGCATCAGTTGCTGTGCTTCCACCAGTGCGTCCGTTGGAAGTTGAGCTTGCTGTAGCTCGAGAAAAGAATCTTCTGCACTCAATAGCTCCTCTACAAACAAAGCGCGCTGTAATGGATTGCCTTTGTCGTCCTCCGCGCCATAAGAAAGGTGTAGTGTGGCTTTTGCTCTAGTCATTGCTACGTAAAACAAGCGTCGTCTAGCTTCCAGTGCGTCCTCTTCTCCAGAAAATGTGAGGGTATCTGGAATAGTAAATTTGTAGTTGCCTGCGCGCTGTCGTGGTTCCCAAAAATCCTTCACACAGTCGAGTAGAAAACTTTTTCAAACTCTAATCCTTTGGCACTGTGGGCAGTGAGGAGATTAACGCCTTGTGCTGCTACAATGGTTTTGTTGATTTCCAAGCGCAAGCGATTGTCTTCCATGTTTTTAAAGGTCTTCAATAGGTCTTGAAGGTTGAGCTTGGGATTTCGGTAGGCTTCTTCTTGAATAAAGTTGAAGAAGGTACTTAAAATTTGGGTATGCCATGCTTTTTCTTCATGGGCTAGGATGAATTTTAGTAAGCCACTTCGATTGACCACTCGCTCAAATAGCATGACGACACTCAAATTTCTGTAATCTGCAATCAGTAAATTAATAAAATTAGCAAATTGTTGAATGACAGGTAATTTGTAAAGCGGATAGGAAAACTGTGGGTAAAGTTCTTCTATTCTTTCAATGGTGTTGCGCCAAAAAGGTCGGTTTTCGCGCTCTGATTTAGCGTGATACTGGGCTATGGTTGCAATATCTCGAGGGTCGAATTGCAAAAAGTCGGCGTGCAACAATTGAAACAGTAAATGTTCTCCACTGTAAGGCTGTTTGTACTCGGCAGCAATATATTCCAATAGCAACCTCGTGTTGCGAATGAGCGGTAATTCCAAGATATTTACCCGTTGCTTGACATTATAAGGAATACCTTTTTTTTCTAGCAAGTTGACAAGCGAGTTGACTTGCCGATGTTGTGCAAATAAAACTGCCACTTCTTCTAGTGCAAAACTTTGAGCATGTAGTTTTTCTATTGCCTGAACAATGCCAAGTGTTTCTTGAAAACGGTTGGGATACTGAACCAGCAAGGGTTTTACAGTCAAGTGTTTAAATGTGTCGTGTTGGGCAGTTAGTTTTTTTCCAATCCTTGAAACTGCAAATCACTTAACAGGCGTTTTTCATTTCTACCAATTAATTGATGCGCTGTATCCAAAATCTGCTGAGAGGATCGGTAATTATTTGTCAACATAATTACTTTTAAATCCAAGCGATAGCTGTCATAAAATTCGCGCACGTTCTTTAGACGTGCCCCTTGAAATTCGTAAATGGACTGATCGTCGTCCCCTACGATGAAAACGTTAGGCGATTGCCAGTAGTGTAATAATTTTAGCAGCACTGAATTTTGTGCGCCATTAGTGTCTTGATATTCGTCAATCAGAAAATACAAATATTGTTCTTGATATCTTCTCAAGAGGGCTTCATGCTGCTGGAATGCTCGCAACACCCAGAGAATCATATCATCATAATCGTAGCGTCGCGCTTGTTGCATCTTTTCCAAATAGCGCGGATACATTCGCACTGCCGCATCCAGTAAGAGTACACGGTATTTTTCATCTTCGAGTTTGGCTTCTTTGAGGTCACCTTTTTTAAATCGTCCGCGATTTACTTGATAAATAAATTCTTGACGCTGTGGTAGCGTTTGTAGATATTGCGTCAAACGCTCTTGCACGAAGGCTAAAGTCCAATATTCGCGTTTCATCAATTGAAACAGCTCTCGTAAATGTGGGAGGTAAAAATAGGCGGATGAACGACCTTGTTTCAATGGATGGGTTGCAGGAAGCTCGTCCACCAAAGATTGCAGGAGTTCCACTTGTTCTAGTTCACTGATTGGTTCCAATCCATGCGCTCCAAAAAGTGCTGGATTATCCTGAATAATATGGTTGCAGAAAGAATGAAACGTAAAGATATGTACTCGATAAGCTTCAGGACCTATGAACTGCAATAAGCGTTCGCGCATGGCACGGACACCCGCTTCAGTAAAAGTTAAGCATAAGATATTGAAAGGTTGCGCATCGGTTTCCATTAAGATTCGACCAATACGCGCAGAAAGAATGTGCGTTTTCCCAGTTCCTGGACCAGCTATTACCAAAACAGGACCTTCAATATGCTCGACAGCCTCTCGTTGAGCCGAATTTAATTGTGCTAAATCTGTTAAAAATAATTCGTTATATTGCTGTCTAGTTGGCATGCTGTCTAAGTTATAATTTATAAGACTTAATTTAATTGTATGATAATGAATGTTTTGTAAAATTACTTGTTTCCAACGATAGAAGTGAAGGAATAATTCATGCTGTATTTTATGGGCTGCCGCAAATATACAATTCTAAGGAAAGAACTATGCGTTTGAGCGATAGCTTAGGAATTAATCGAAGAGTGTGCCTTGTCCTTTGTCTTTTTTTCTAGGGGCATAAAAAACAGAATCGTCTATGTCTGAAACATATCCACCCAATGATCTGACGGTTTTTAGAAGGTTATTTTCTACCCAATCCGATTTTTTTAGTAAATGTTTAGTATCATATCGAAGTACATGCCAACCATGTGCTGTCAGTTCATCATTCTAGTTTTATCTTTGTGTACTTGCTCGGAGGAAAGATGATAAGTATCTCCGTCGCATTCGATGTTAATGTATCCCTTTTGACAAAAAACGGCAAAGTCCAAA
>JAAUTG010000321.1 GCA_012031785.1 Saprospiraceae bacterium
AGAAAACAAAAAGCAACCAAGTCAAATACAACCTACGGTAAGTAGTGCAAAAAAAATTCCCAATTCGATTACAATAAAGTCATAATCATTACATAATCAATAATTTATTAATGTCTGCAATTACTATGAAAACAACATTTACGTTTACCCTAATTTTAGCACTTTTTTTAAGTGTTAATGTTTATTGCCAAGTAACATCCAATTTCTATGCTATTGATGTGAAGGGAATTACCCAACAAATCAATTTGACAAGAAGCAAAGAAATTGTGGTACAACTACCATTACCAAACGGCGAATATACCACTTTCAAGGCAACGCCCAATCAAGTGCTTTCGCCAGCATTACAAGCACAATATCCTGATTTACATTCTTTTGACCTAATCAGTGAGACTCATGCAATTACTGGAAAATTAACAGTTGGGGGAGGCACTTTGTACGGCATTCTAGAAACACCGCAAGGTATGATTACTATTACACCTACTATTCAGGAAAAAACGTTATATAAATCCTACTACGGGAATAATGACCCTGAACTAAGCAATGAGGAAAGAATACACTCTGTTGAATGTGGACAGCAAACCGAAGCACCAAATAACGAAAAAAAAAGAATTTGGAATGATCAACTTCCAAAAAAGTGGTGATGGATTCTCAAGAGGGGCAACTAAGCGTATTTATCGTGCAGCTATTATCACTACCAATGAATTTTTTGCAGCTAATGGGGCTACTCAAATGTCTGCGATGACGGTCATTACTAATACCATTAATAGCTGGAATATCATTTACGAAAAAGACTTAGCGGTTACTTTTGTTATTCAATTGACCAAGATATATGGTGATGCAGGCACTGATCCCGATCTATTTACCCCCGATACGCAAACGGGAGCACTATCACGTACTAATCAGGCAAAAATTGCACTAGATAACAATTTTAATATCAATGATTATGATATTGGACATGTTTTTCATAAAACAACTAGTGGAGACGGTTGGTCAGGAGGAGGTGTGGCTCAAATACAAGCTGTTTGTACAGCAAATAAAGGTAGAGCATGGAGTAGCTCTTCTAACAATACCAGTAATGGCTGGATCCGGCTTTCCGGCACATGAAGTCGGGCATCAGTTTGGTGCTAGACATACTTTCAATGGAACAGGCTCAAGTTGTACTACTGATAATATATCAAACACGACTGCTTATGAAATTGGGAGTGGTACAACAATTATGTCCTATCAAGGTATTTGCCAAACAAACAATAATATACCCAGTAGTGGAGTAGCCGATAATTATTTTCATTCAGCTAGTATAGAGCAAATGGTTAATTTCATTACAACGGGTAGTGGTATGAACTGTGGCACAAATGCAGGTACAAATAGTGTTCCTGTCATTAATCCTGAACCAGGCAATGGAGGAACAGTAACTATTCCTAAAAGCACTCCTTTTGAATTGATAGGTAGTGCCACCGATGCGGATAATGACCTGCTCACTTACTGCTGGGAGCAATTTGATGAAGATGGTGATGGAACACCAACACAAGGTTTTATAGGATCTAATGCTGGCGCAAGCTCAATTGCTCCACTATTTAGAAGTTACCCACCCTCAAGCTCACCCATCCGTACTTTCCCAATAATTGATAATGTTATCAATAATGTGTCTTCGTCTTTTGAGGTGTTGCCTACGGTTGCTCGTTCCATGAAATTTGCACTAACAGTACGCGACGGCAAAGGTGGTATTGCTTGCAACAGTAGAGATGTTACGGTAAGTGCTAATGGACCATTCACTGTTACGGTTCCAGCAATCAATGCTACATTAGAAGGTGATGGAACAACTGACCACACAGTAACTTGGTCAAAAGGTGGCTTTACAGGCTGCAATCAGGTAAACATCAGACTATCTGTTGATGGAGGGAAAACGTATCCCATCGTATTAGCTACGGAGATAGCTTACGGAACTAATGATCCACAATCCACAACGGTTACAATCCCAAATACGATTGTTGGTACAACACAAGCGCGGATTAAAGTAGAGTGCGCAGACAATAGCTGTACTACTTTCTTTAATATTAGTCCTCAATTCATAATTACCTCTTCTTGCGCTACTGCTAGTAATAATATCTTCCCAACAGATTTGCAAACTTTCCACATGGGACCTGCTAATTTAGGCTGGTCAAATACGGAGAATAGAAGTTACAGTACTGTTAGTAACAGTATCCCCTTTGTAACAAATAGTAACACTCCATCTGGGCAGTCTCCAGTAGCAACAGTGAATAATGGAACAGTTTGTCAAAATGTTAATTTTGGATACCGCTACCAAGTATTATCGTTTCAAGTAGAGCAAACTGGAAATTACACCATTTCCAAGACATCGGGATTTCGTGTGATAACTGTATTTAGTAATTTTACTGGCTATCAAGGAAGTAATCCTTGTGCCTCTGGCACGTTTTTGGGGTCTAATGCTTACTTTAATGGAACAAGTTATACATCAAACAGTAGTTTTACTTTAAGACTGACAGCTGGTATAAATTACACGCTGGTACATACTTCAGGTATTGCTAATACTACTGTTTCTTTCAGTGGTCCGGGCAATGTCCTTCTACAAGGCACTGATCCAGGTGCGGCTTACAGCTACACTTACGTCCTAGTAAGCGATGCCGATGGCTTAATCAAAGGTGTAAGCCCAACCGCAGATTTTGGAACAAGTGGTACTTATACGGTTGGTAGCTATAAAGTGTATGGCATTTCGTACCTAACGATGGGGGCAACACCTAGCAACTGGGTTGGACAAAGCATCGGTGCAGTGAACGGAACGACTTGTTTACTGCAAAGCTCAAACTTCACGGCATTGATATTCAGCATATTACTTCCAGTGGAATTGGTTGCTTTTGAGGCACGCGCTTTAGAGACCCAAAACCTATTGACTTGGGCAACAGCATCGGAAGTGAACAATGCTGGCTTCGAGGTAGAACGCAGCAATGACGGAACAAACTGGGAAACACTGGATTTTGTGAAAGGCTACGGATATTCTTTGCAGGAGCGCAACTATAAATACTACGATCAGCAGCCATGGCTTGGCGTTCACTATTATCGCTTGAAGCAACTGGACAACGACGGTGCCTTTGAATACTCCAACATCGTAAGTGTAACGACAAAAGCCGCAGCATCCTTTGCCTTTACCCTTTATCCTAACCCGACCAAAGAAGGATTTACTTTGGAATTGACGGGCATTAATGACGCACCTTTAACCTTCAGTTGGTGGATCAATTAGGTAGAGTGGTTCAAGAGTGGAGACAATTAGAAGGCATAAACCATACTTTCGATACGAGCCATTTAGCCAGCGGTTTCTATACAGTGATAGCTAGAAGTGAGCAGCACAGTTTTGTGCAACGATTGGTGAAACAGTAATCGAGTAGTTAGCCCGTTACTTCAGCTATAAAATAGCGCAAAAGGTCAAGCAATGTGTTGCTTCGACCTTTTGCGTTTGCCCAGCATAGACATTTACTTTTATAAATCTTACTTTTCAACTTCTACCAGCACAAGTTCATTCACTGCATCGCACTTTAATCAGTGGTTACCTTCACATCCTTGAACATGAACGGATTGTCACTGAGCGTCAAGTCCTTGCCGCTGGCAGTGGTCACATTCTTGAGCAGGACTTCCTTGGTTCTGACGTAGGGAAACTGCTCTTGGTAGGAATCGTCCTCCATTTGTGGATTGAAATTTGCAAAAATGGTGATCCCCTGGTAATCCTTCGGATGATTCGAGTCATCAATATGAAGATTTTCAATGGTGATCCGTTCAGGCATATAACAGGTGTAGCCGAAATCATGCTGCCCAGAATAGGAACCACCAATTAGGCTGGCACTGGTCGGACTGCCTCCAGCAGGCACGAAAATGCAGTTGCGGATGACGAATTCTCCCTGCCATGTACTGCCGTAGTCAGCGCGCAGGTTGATAAGGCTTCTTCCATAGATGGTGGTGTTCTCCACAGTTAAGGTCCCGCTGCCTATGGCATTAATTCCCATGTGTCCCAAAGTCGAGTTGCGGATGGTGGCATTGGCAACTCCCATGTGGGCGTCGAATCGGGAAAAGATGCAAGTGTCATAAAGCAGATTTTTGCTGTAGTTGGAACTCATTATTCCCCAGTATGTCCTGTCGTTGATGTCATTTGTCTGCTTGCAGTTCACGAATGAGACATTCAGGGCACGGTTAACCGAAATGTCGTAAGTACCCATGGATACGGGCTTTCCTGCCGAGCCAATGGTACGATACGTTTTGTGTCCAGTCAGGAGGGTGTTTTTAACAGTTACGTAAGCACAGTCGCTGATATTGATGAAGCCGCCATAAGGCGCACCTTGCTCTCCTTCGCCAGTAACGCGATGTTCCAGCCCCTCCACGAGAACGTTGGAACGCCTGATCGCAATGTTGCGGCTGTAATAGGTATATTTCGATTCAACTTTATTGGCAATTGTAGTGAAACGCCCTCCAGTGATGTTCAGCGTCTTCTCGTCAATGGGTAGCGCGGTAATATCCGTAATCTGGTTGAAGTCCCAGATGATCGGAGCATCCATATCCACCTTGCCGTTTTTATCAACAACAAAGATATCTGTTTGCTTCGATCCATCGTTTTGGTTCAGCCCAAAGCGGATATAGCGCCTTACATTGGAATCAGAGACACTGATCAGACAGGCGCTGGGCAAGGAAACGTCAATTTTCTCCTCATTCCTCTTCAGCGAAGCTATCGCTTCAAGTTTAAAGGGGGACAGGCTGGAACTGACCACGAAAATAGAGGCATTACGATTTTGCACTTCGGTATCGTCAATGATGAAGACCGCCGTGCCGAAATCGGTGTCGGTACGGATGAACGCTGTGCGCTCCTTTCCTCCAATGTAGTAAGTGTAACCATCGTCGGCTTTCACCAAAAGCCCGTGCTGATTGGCGAACGCATGGGTAGCAGCGATAGCGTCTATATCATCGGTTTTGCCGTCGCCCTTAGCACCGAAATCACTATAGCGGACTAGCCCAACGGTTTTGAATTTAAGGACATCCTTTGGGGATACATTTACATACAATTCCCCATTTTCATTTGTGCTTACCTGGGTTTTCTTCTTTTTGGATGTGATGACTACATTTTCAAGCGGGCTTTTGGTCTGCCCCTGTGCCACAATTACACTAGAAACTAAAAAGAACAACAAGAACACATATTTCATCGTAAGCATATTTTAATAGTAATCTATTTCAGAAAAACCCAATAAAATTGTAAAGATTTGGTTGGCGAACAAAGTTCATTATAAACTAACAATTTTCACACATAAACGCAAAAAACATTCAAGTGGATGGTAAACTTCTCCTAAGTCTTGTCTTCA
>JAAUTG010000322.1 GCA_012031785.1 Saprospiraceae bacterium
AAGGGGAAGTTGGAGGAAATTGCAGCGTATATTGAAAAAACGAAGATGTTACTTTGGTCATTTTTGATGATGATTTGAGTGGGAAACAAGTATCTGTACTGGAAGAAGCCCTGAAGGTTAAGATTGTGGATAGGAGTAGTTTGATTTTGGATATTTTTGCCGAACGTGCAAAAACTGCACAAGCCAAGACGCAGGTAGAACTGGCTCAAATGCAATACTTACTACCTCGTTTGCGTGGCTTGTGGACGCACTTGGAGCGTCAGCGTGGTGGTATTGGAATGCGCGGACCAGGAGAGCAAGAAATTGAAACTGACCGAAGAATTGTACGAGATAAAAATTATCCTTCTTAAAGAACGCCTTGCCAAAATTGACCAACAAAACATCACGCAGCGCAAGCATCGAGGGGAGCTAATTCGTGTGGCTTTAGTGGGATATACCAATGTCGGAAAATCAACATTGATGAATCTATTGAGCAAATCTGACGTTTTCGCGGAAAATAAACTGTTTGCTACATTAGATACAACCGTGCGAAAGGTTGTCTTGGGTTCAATGCCCTTTTTGCTCTCCGACACGGTAGGTTTTATCAGAAAACTACCGCACCATTTAGTGGAAAGTTTTAAATCTACCTTAGATGAAGTTAGAGAAAGTGATATTTTGTTGCACGTAGTGGATATTGCTCACCCTGCTTATGAAGACCAAATTCACACCGTCAACAATACACTTAAAGACTTGAATGCCAATAACAAACCTACCCTGTTGGTGTTTAATAAAATTGATTTATACCGAGACCGAAACTTTGACCAGTACGTGGACCCTGAAACGCGAAAAGAGTTGCAAGAAGAATTGCAAGAAAACTTACGCCATGAGTTTCAGGCAGATAATATTTTCATTTCAGCAGTCCAACAAGAAAACATAGATGCGCTGCGTGAAAAAGTAGGTCAAATTGTGAAAGAACAATACATCATTCGCTACCCATACAAGACAAAAGAGTGGGGATAGACGGTATGTGATTACTACTCTATTCCATTTGAAGTGGTGATTTCAGTACGCTATCGCGGCGAGGTAATGAAAGATTGCTTTCCGAATGACCTCGCCGCGTCAAGATAAACGCACTATTTTATGGTACTATAAATTAAAAGCAGCCTTGATGTCATCCACCATGTCCAACTTTTCCCAAGTGAAAGTTTCCACTTCGATAGTCTTCATTTCTGTACCACTTTTCACGGTAACGGTTTTCTTTTCAGGCATCCTTCCCATGTGACCATAGGCTGCGGATTCCAAGAAAATAGGTTTCTTTAACCCTAAGCGTCGCACAATGGCGATAGGACGCATATCGAACAATTTACTCAATTTTAAGGCAATTTCGCCATCGCTCATGCTGACTTTCGCAGTACCATAGGTGGTGACATACAGTCCTACTGGTTCTGCTATACCAATTGCATAAGCCACTTGCACCAAAATTTGATCCGCCAAACCTGCTGCCACTGCGTTCTTAGCAATATGGCGTGTAGCGTAAGCGGCTGAACGATCCACCTTTGAAGAATCCTTACCAGAAAAAGCACCACCACCGTGCGCCCCTTTACCGCCATAAGTATCTACAATAATTTTACGCCCTGTTAATCCAGTATCTCCGTGAGGACCACCAATTACGAACTTACCTGTCGGATTGATGAAATACTTAATGTCTTTATTGAAAAGCGCTTGTACTTCTGGCTTACAAGCAGAAATCACTCGAGGAATCAATAGATTGACAATATCTTCTCTGATTTTTGCCAACATTCTTTCGTCTTCATCAAAGTCATCATGTTGGGTAGAAACCACAATCGTGTCAATGCGCAAAGGGCGGTCATCGTCTGAATATTCAATCGTTACTTGTGACTTAGAGTCGGGACGCAAGTAATTAATTACGTTGTTTTCCCTACGCATGATAGCAAGTTCGTGAAGAATTTTGTGCGACAAGTCCAATGCCAAAGGCATATAGTTCTCGGTTTCGTTGGTTGCATAACCAAACATCATTCCTTGATCCCCAGCGCCTTGTTCATCTTCACTCTTTCCCACGTCCACGCCCTGGGCGATGTCCGATGATTGTTCATGAATAGCAGAAAGCACGCCACAAGAATCTGCATCGAATTTTAGTTCAGACTTGGTGTATCCAATTTTACGAATCACCTCTCTAGCGGTTTGCTGTACATCTACATAAGCATGAGAGCGAACCTCTCCTGAAACTACCGCCAAACCTGTGGTTACTAATGTTTCACACGCTACTTTAGCGTTAGGGTCTTGCGACAAAAATGCGTCCAAAATAGCATCTGATATTTGATCTGCTACCTTGTCCGGGTGTCCTTCCGATACGGATTCCGATGTAAATAAGTAAGGCATATACCTAATTTTGTTTAATTTCAGTCTTTGAATGAAGGGCATTTGCCGTTGCCTAGTAATGAGCAATGCAATGGTTCTATTCAAATTCTATTTAATTCAAAGCGGTAAAAATAGAAAAATAGATTTGATATGGTTAGGATACCGCTCAAATAAAAAGATATTTTCTTTATTTGCACCAAATTGAGGTTCATTCGTTTTGATTAGCCTACCTAATTTAGCTTTGAGTTGTAAATTGGGAGTTGTAATTTAGCTACTTGATTATGAATGATTTATGGACATGAATTGAGACTTTATATTTCTAGCAAGTAAACATTTTAACATGAAAAAATACACTTCTATCCACGATGTCGCTGACTTGGATGCGCTAGTTGCCGAAGCTAAGGCGTTGAAAGACAATCCTTTTCAATACGCACAACTTGGGCAACAAAACATTAGTATTGTTGTTCCTAAATCCAAGCCTTCGTACCAGATTAAGTACCCAACTTGCTGCACAGTATCTTGGCATGAATTGTATTGTGATGAACCTGAATGAAGGTTGGAATTTAGAGTTTGAAGAAGGAGCAGTGATGAACTTAGATCGTCAAGAACACATCCGCGAAGCTGCAGCGGTGATTAGTCAATACGCTGATATTATTGGATTGCGCACGTTCCCTTCTCTTACCGACCGCCAGAAGGACTACCAAGACTTTATTCTTCACCAATTGATTCAATACGCCACTGTGCCAGTTATTAGTTTGGAGTCTGCCATTCGTCATCCGCTTCAATCGTTAGCAGATTTGTTGACCATTGAAGAACATAAAACCGTAGCTCGTCCTAAAGTGGTGCTTTCTTGGGCACCTCACCCGAGAGCCTTACCACAGGCAGTTCCTAACTCTTTTGCTGAATTTATGAGCAATGCGAAAGTGGATTTTGTAATCACACATCCTAGAGGCTACGAGTTAGCATCTGAATTCACTACTCGCGCTACTATTACCTATAATCAGGATGAAGCCTTTGAAAACGCAGATTTTATATATGCAAAAAATTGGTCATCTTATCAAGATTATGGCAAGATTTTAAGTCAAGATCCTCAATGGATGATTACGCCTGAAAAAATGGCATTGACTCGCCACGCAAAATTTATGCACTGCCTGCCTGTTCGTCGAAACGTAATTGTAAGTGATGCTGTTTTGGATGGCTCCGATTCAATTGTTATAGCTCAAGCTAACAATCGAACTTATGCAGCACAAGCAGTATTGAAGCGGATGTTGGAGGGAATAGTATAAAAATAGGGTGATGATTGATGTTACGCAACTCTTTTTTGCCATTTGCCCACATGCGACTATTTTAAATCAGCTTCATTGTACAGGCACTCCATTCTAACGGAAGAAGCCCTTTTTAGTAAAGCATATAGTTGAAATGCAAAAAGTGAACTGCGTAACATCAGAGACTAAGGGTCATCTATTGGGGCAACCGCTTTAGTTAGCGTTTACCCTTGTTGTTTTTATAATCCATAAAAATGAACTCTCCTAAACCTTGAAGGCTGCTGTAAAAAGCCTTACCATTGTTCGCTTGCGTGAATTGCTCCACAAATTTACCAAATAAGGGTCACGAGCAATCATAAAAGTGGTAATAGGAATATCTAACTTTCGGCAGCGGGTTGCCAAATTCAAGGTACGTGTCAGTATCTTTCTATCAATCCCAAAGCTATTTTGGTAATACTTGTTACCCTGTTTGATACAAGTCGGTTTACCATCTGTAATCATAAAGATTTGCTTGTTCGGATTCCTGCGTTTTCTCAATAAATCCATTGCCAGCTCTAAACCAGCCACCGTATTGGTGTGATAAGGACCGACTTCTAAGTAGGGTAAATCTTTAATCTCTATTTGCCAAGCATCGTTTCCAAAAACAAGAATGTCAAGTGTATCTTTTGGATAACGGGTAGTAATCAACTCAGAAAGTGCCATCGCCACCTTTTTTGCTGGCGTGATGCGATCCTCGCCATACAAAATCATGGAATGCGATATATCAATCATTAACACCGTGCTAGTCTGTGACTGATACAGCGTTTCATGCACTTCCAAGTCGTCATTGGTCAATTTGAATTCTTCAATGCCGTGATTGATTTGTGCATTTCGGATAGTTTCGGACATGGCAATTTTGTCCAGTGCATCTCCGAATTCGTATGGACGGCGTTCAGGTGTAATTTCATCACCTCGTCCATTGTATGTAGTGCTATGGTTGCCTTGTTTGGTTTTCTTAATTTCACCAAAGATGTCCTCTAAGGCTTTTTGACGCATGCCAATTTCCATTTTAGCGGATGGAGAAAAATTTGCGTCCGCAGGGTCTTTTTGCTGAATATAGCCTTTATCAATCAAATCTTGGATAAAATCAGCCATACCATATTCCTCGTTGGTCAGCTCGTACTGTTTATCCAACTCGGTGAGCCAAGACAATGCTTCGCTTACGTCACCAGACGTGTAGAGAAGCAAATCTTGAAATATTTTTAACAACTTTTCAAACATCGAATCGCCCTCTCTGGGAACGTATTCGGAGAACTGCCAACCTATCATAATCTATTCGATGACTACTGGTTAATAATAGATAGTTTTCCCCAGACTAGTGAAATCTAAAAGGCTTTGACCTATCTTTGGTTGATGCTAAATGGCTTTATTTAACCTTCAGCTAAAGCACTATCTATAAACCCATTTTACCCCTCAAGGTTTAATGTAGCACTCGCTTTATCCTTTTGCTTTACCAATACCTAGCAAAGTAAGGTCCAACCGACAATAAAAATGTACCTCCTAGTGGCGTAATTGGACCTAGCCAAGTCCAACTAGCAATACCTAGTATTTCGCGGCAAGCTAGTAAATAAATTGACCCAGAAAAGAGCAAAATACCTACTAAAAAAAGCCAACTAGCAATACGTATCCAAGTGTGAGAAAGGTGCGCTTGCAATAGGACAGCAAATA
>JAAUTG010000323.1 GCA_012031785.1 Saprospiraceae bacterium
ATGCCTTGCCGTAATCATCCCAAGGTCTTTAAGCACCATAGCCAAATTGGAATAACTTACTGCGGTACTGGGATGCTGTTCGCCAAAGTTGGCTTCATCGCTGCGCATCGCCTTTTCTAGTAGCGCCTTTGCCCCTTCGTAATCCCCAAGGTCTTTAAGCACTAAGCCTAAATGACTTTCACATTTTGCAGTTAAAGTTACTTTGTCGCCTATGTGCTGGTAAGCTTTTTCTAAGGCATTTTCAGCATGTTTTTGCGCCGCATGAAGGTTGCCTGTTCCTTTGTAATTCCATGCTAAATCCGTTTCAGCTTCAATTAGGAAGTCGCTATTGCTTCCATAATATTGTTGAGCCAGTTCAAAATGCTTTTCCCTAAAGTTCAATTCTTCATAGTATTTGCCCATGTCCTCGCACCAGGTTACCAGTTTATACAGGGTATCCAAATAGTGGGGGTCTGCTGTGCCCTGCACAAAATCAATGTAATGCCGTAAGTGCTTTTCATACACCAGATGATCTTTGAGGTTATCGTGCTGCTCCGTAAAAAAATTGATTCGCAGGCAATTTGCCATTTCGGAAGTGTAAGAATATTGATTGTACTGACGATAAGTTAGTACAGCACGGGTCAGGTTGTTGAGTTCATATTCGCCTTCTTTATCGTCAAGCCAGCCCTTTTCGCTAAGTTCAGCCAAAATATCTACCAATGTGCCATCATATTGTGGTGCTGGCTGGTTCGATACAAAGTGCTGGTAGCCCTTTAAATCCAAGATGTCTGAAAGGGTAATGCGTTCCTCAATAGCCTCTTCGTCCAACTCTGCAACCAATATTTTTGTAACATGAGTTCATCATAACTACCACTAGGCAGGGCAGCAAATTGCAAAAGCAGCCAAACTTCTAATGTAGTTAAATGACTTTGTGTGTAAAGCGATTCTACAATTTGTAAGTCTTTTTCTAGGATGTTGTCTTTTTTTGTGTTTAAAATCTGCGCTGCAAAGCGTTCAACCTCTTTTTCTGCATCGCGTGGACTTTGCTTGAGTATCAAGGAAAGTATGAAAGGATTTCCATTGATGATAGGCAAATAAGATGCTTGAGCTTTTCGGGAGAAAAATTTAGTCAAGATGCTGCCGATTTCAGTATCCTTCAAGCGGGGTAGCTCGAAGTTGGTAAATCGCTCATCCTCAAATGGTTTTTGTGTAATGAAAACAAAAATGGTGTGGTCTATATTTAGTAAATCATTGAAATAGTCAGTGATGTCCTCTTCCTGATGTACGTTGTCAATGACAATCAAGCGTTTGGCTATCTTGTTTTTACAGTGCTATGTTCAATTCACGAACTTCTCTGCGAGCTTGATTGTAGTAAAAGTCAACCCATGAAGTAATATCAGATGGTCTTTCGAGTGTTCCTTTGGTCAATTCTTGCACGTATGTTTCAGGTAGCCGCCCTTGAAAATTGAACCAACCTTTTTGTTGGTATTTTTGGGCAGTAGCCGCATTGTAATAAACGGAGAGAAAAGTAGTTTTTCCGATCCCCTCACTGCCATGTAACACGATGTAGCACTTACCAGAATCTATGAGTTGTTGGAATTGGTCTAATAGATACCTGCGCTCCAAGATGTCAACACTTACGTTCTGGCTGTTACTCAAAGAAATGTAATGGTCGGGCAAAACAGGGTCAGCCGTCATTTTTACGAAGTTGATGACGTAATTAATGTTATCCCCAACATGTACGTTACCGCCCACATTCGAGATAGTCCCCGACACGATATTTTTTTTGAGTAACGACTCCTTTTAGCAGCATTTTGAGCAAGTCCGAAAAACGCTCGGCTTGTTGTTGCATGATTTGTTGCAAAGCATCCAATTGCCCATCATGCAGTTGAGCGAGCTTTTCCAAAATCGCGTTGGCATCATCGCCTTTATGGATACTGACGGTGCTGCCATTGATATTTTGTAGGGTGATGTTCCCGTTACCATCAATTTGGATTTGGTTTTTCTCCAGCATGGTTAATGTTTATGGTTGTTATCTTGTTTGCTGCAATATTAAGAAAAATCTGCCTTATCAATGTTGTCAATATTGTATATTTTTTGTCGCCTTTGATGTTATCGCCCTTTCCCGTATGAATTTGAACGGTGCTATTCGTAATGCCCTGATTGACAATATTCTGATTGCCCTCCACTTTGCGGTATTCCCTGTGGTGGTTTGCCGTTCTTCCATTTTTTCAAAAGGGCTACAATGGGCGTTTTGCGTATCGGCATCCGCATTTTTTAAGCCTTTTTTGACCACGCCTTTCACATCTTCGTTTTCAAAAGTGTCATCCAGCGGTTTGTCTTCTTCGTATTCCTCAATCAGCCAAGGTTTTATCTTTTCCCAAAGCAAACTAAGTTCGGTATCCGTAGCTTCCCTGATTTCTTTTCCAATCTGTTTCACCGTTTTTGATTTGAAGAAGAAAGGCAGTATTCGCTCCCCAATTTTTGTAGCTATAGCGACGATTTCCATATTTTGTGGTATTAAATAGTGAAAAAATGATTTGTTCTTTGTGAATGATTGCTATAAAACATATTCTAAGAAAGAAAGTTGGTGGTCGTGTAGGCGGTGGTCGTTTTGACTTGGATATACAAAAGCAGCAGTTGATGCGGCAATAATTCTCATGGCTAAAATGCCACTACCACAGCACAAACGCAACAAAAACGGCTTTTTTGTGTATATATAAGCATTATGTTTGTGTGTAAATAAATTTGCTTTATGGACAAGGAACTTATCCTCAACTTGAACGAAAAAGTGATAGAAAAAGCTAAGATATATGCCCAGCATCATAAGATTAGCTTATCCAAATTGATAGAGACCTACTTGAGTTCGTTGATAGAAAATAAGCCAGAGGAAATTAAGATAACCCCATTGGTAGAAAGTTTAAGTGGCGTAGTCACCATCCCTAACGATTTTGACGAAAAAGGGGATTATGCTGATTATTTGACTTGTTAGTGCGCTGCTTTATTAACGTCTATTTTCAAGTATTTCAATCGAAAGGCTCTATTTGGCGGTTAGTGAATCGGTTACTTCTGATGCGACTTGCCATTTCTTCTGCGCTTTCTTCATCTTTCCATGCGCCTGCTAACTTTAACCATCCATCGTCTTTTTTCTAGGTGCATAGGTGGTATCTTCTCTCAAAGAAGTGATAAGCCGAGTAGCTAATTCTATCTTGTAGTCCTTACTTAACCCTGACAATAAAGCCCACCAAATTTCCAAAATACGCTCGTTAAATTTGACTGTCATTAGCTCAATTATTATAATTTGTAAAACGATTTTGAGGGAATTAAAGTTCAGGTAGTATTACGATGCTACCAAACAAAGATGGAATCAGGAAAAGTTGCTCAATTTGTAGCAAGTTGCTAATCGGTGAGGTATCGCTTACAATTATCATGTTTTAGATTATCTGTAAGATGTCCAACTGGTGCTGAAGTTCCTCAATACTATGATGAATCGGGATTTGCCTTTTGCCTAGTTCTTGCTGCAACTCGATACGATGCCGACCAGTCATTTTAGCAGCTTGAGCGAGGCTCAAATATTCCTTTTGGTAAAGAAAAATTGCTAATTCTAATTGAATTTGGATTGGATCAAGTCCTGCTTCTTTTATAGTATCATCTGGTATGTATATCACCATGCTGGATGTTTTTATGTGCTTAAAACAACTCGTTAGAAACTTTAGTTCTTCCTCGTTGCTTGCTTATTTTATTTCAATCAATTACCGATTTAATCGAGACGAAGCTAATAAACGTTGAACCAATCGGTCAAAAATCCATTTTTGTAAAAAGGTAGTAAAGCCCTTGCTTTGCTCGTGCAGCCGTTCCCATCCATCGCACATTTTAAGCAAATCGCTGGTTTGCGATAGACGTTTTAGATTAAACGCAAATTTGAAGATTCGTTACATGCACGTCATAGATGGGGTTTATCTAGGCGAGATAGGGCAAAAAATTCCCTACACATAATTAATTACTTTTTAAATTCTTCAACTACATAATTCAGAAACTCAATCTCCCAAGTAAAAGAATCATGACCAGATACAAATTCTTTGAAATCAACTTCAATATTGTTGTTCTTCAATTTTGACACGAACTTTGAATTATCCATAAAAATACTTTCCTCATATCTGCCAGCCCCCATAACAAAGTTAGGATAGTTATCATAATTTAATGTGATGGGTGCAATAAATTCTCTAATGTAATCAGCTGTTGAATACGCTATAATATCTTGGAATAATTCTGGCTTTTCCAAGCCTAAGTAAACACAGAAAGCAGCACCATTAGAAAATCCATACATATATCTTTTGCCATCCCATCCTAAAATGCTTTTCTCGTAAGATGTCATCACTTCTTCTAGGAAAAAGTTGAGATGTTTTTGGAAGATTATTTCATTGGCACCTTTTATGTATTCTTCATATCTTTTTACGTTACTTGCATGAGCACCAACCAATATAATTGGCGTTATAACATTCTTGTCTATTAAAGCATCCACGTATTTAGCATAATCATTAACTATATCTCCATCAGTGAGGTAGATAATCGGAGTATTTGATGAAATTTTAGGTGGATTATAAATGGTAAGTTCGCGGCTTTCTCCAAGGTACAGACTTTCAATTTTTTTGTTGAATACGCTCCCCTTTATACTTGCAAGTGTGTCAAAATTTGCGTTGGCCTTTTTACCAATCCATTTGAAATATTTTTCATTGTTATTGGGTCTGTAAATAATTTCTTTCATTCCGCCAGTATCTGTTTTTCATACACAATAATTTCATATTTGAAAACTCCGTTCTCTAAATTGGGTAATTCAATATCCCCCTGAAAAATATTCTCCTTTGTTTCGGTTAAGGTGAGTGATACGCCTTGAAACATTTTAAATTGTATAAAGTCACCTACACCTTCATACCTTACTTTGAGCAGGTCGTCTTGGCTTTTTATGAAATGATTTTGTTTAGTTACATCAAATAGGGAAGGTTTACAACCAAATAAAAGTAATAAAAAAAGTAATGGAATGTATAGCTTAAGCATTATAAATGGATTTGTAATATTGAATTTGTAGTTGTTTTTCAGGAGTAGACTTCCAATCAGTCCATTCTAAGGTATAGGGATTGTAACCACATTTCAATGGCTTACTGTTGATGTCTTCTGGGTCTTCTGTAAAAACTCTACAATCTGAACAAATGTATCTAAACTCACAATCTTTACAAATCTTAACATCATCTTTTTTTATTTTCCATGCTCGTTTAAACGGATTGTCCAATAGTGGTTCTCTTAAACTCACTTTATTGATATGTCCAATTTTTGGGGAGCAGCATAGTATTCTT
>JAAUTG010000324.1 GCA_012031785.1 Saprospiraceae bacterium
GTCGTCGGCCGAAGGTTTACTTAAGGCTACCGTTGTTTGGCTGCCATTTGGAACACCTGAGTTCTGGCTTATCGTTATTGGCTGGTGGGAAGTTGCCATTGGTGTTACCTTTCTGTTTTCCCGAACCACCAAAATTGCCATTGCACTGCTTTTCCTTCAGATGTTTGGAACCTTTATGCCCCTGGTTGTATTACCCGAAGTAACCTTCCAGCATGGCAATATCCTAACTCCATCGCTCGAGGGACAATACATCATTAAAAATATCATGATTATTTCGGCAGCGCTGGTCCTTGGCGGCAGATCGTATGCAGCCAAAGGCTGATCAACGAAAGTCCTCCATTAATTCAATAAACCTCTACTACCAGGTTCCAACCTCAAGCCTTTCCTTTTTCCGAGCTACCAGCTACCAGCTTGGATCTTTGAGCTTTCAGCCTGGAGATTCCTTCCAGCTTCGAGCTTCGAGCTTCCAGCTTCCTTCCAGCTTCCAGCTTCCAGCTTTGAGCTTACAGCTTCCTTCCAGTTTTGAGCTTCCCACTTCCTTCTTCCTTCCAGCTTCCAGCTTTGAGCTTTGAGCTTTGAGCTTCGAGCTTTTATCTTGGAGCCTCCAGCTTTCCTGCTTTTCAGCTTCCCACTTCCTCCAGCTTCCAGCTTTCATTATTTTTACAATTTTCTAACCCCCATCGCTTGCTACTGCCAGTTTTTTGTAATTTGCTTTTCTAACATAGAACAAAACTTAAAATACACACATTCATGACTGCTTGTAAACACTTACCATTAATTACAACCGCTTACAAACGATTAAAAATGGATAACGGAGGTTTGGTTGGATTAGATTATGGTGATATATTAGTAATGATGAAATACAAATGTTGGATGCAAGTGTAAAAAGACAACGAAACAGCAGATAATTTGCTACTTAAATACAGGAAAGAAAAAACGATATATGAACAGCCAACGCACAAAACAGCACATTTGCAAGCCCCTACACACAAGCCGATGCTTCAGCTTGCAAAAGAGCTGTTTTCTTGCCGACACACCAGCGGATATTGATATATTTGCTGTTAATCGAAAATGAATAATTTAATGATAGAATTAAAAGACAATATAGAAAGTAATAATCAAGTAAAATCCAAAAAGCGGGTAATAGACCACGGGGAAGTGTTTACAAACCAGCGTGAAGTAAACGCTATGCTTGATTTGGTGAAACACGAAACCGAAAGAATTGACTCCCGATTTTTAGAACCTGCTTGCGGTAACGGCAACTTTTTAGCAGAAGTTTTGAGACGAAAATTAGCAGTTGTTGACGGCCGATACAGCAAAAATCAAGTTGAATGGGAACGTTATTCTGTTATTGCTGTATCGAGTATTTATGGTGTGGACATTTTGGAAGACAACGCCCAAGAATGTCGTGACCGTTTGCTTGGAATTTATACCGATTGGTATTCTAAAGTATTCAAGCAAGTAAAAAATGAGTGTATTCGTTCTGTTCGATTTTTATTGAGCAGAAACATTCTTTGGGGTGACGCTTTAGACTTTACCAATCCTGAAACCAAACGACCTATTGTGTTTTCTGAATGGAGTGCCGTAAACGGTTCTATGCTGAAACGCAGAGATTATATGTTCAAATTTTTAGTGGAGAAAACACATCAGTTTTCCTTGTTTAATGACGAAGGCAATGCAGCAGCTATTGACGAACCTGTAAAAGATTTTCCACTTATTCATTTCTTAAAACTTGGCGAAGATGATACAAACGAACTATAACCCAGATGTACTCTCCTGCCTTGCCAATTTGAGCAATGACGAAGTATTTACGCCACCAAATTTGGTGAATGATATTTTGGACTTGCTCCCTGCCGAATTGTGGAGCAACCCTAACTCCAAGTTTTTAGACCCTATTTCTAAAAGCGGTGTGTTTTTGCGTGAAATGGCTAAACGTCTGATGATAGGTTTGGAAACCCAAATCCCTGACAAGCAAGAACGCATTAACTACATTTTTAGTCAACAGTTGTATGGTATTGCCATTACCGATTTAACCGCCCTGCTATCCCGCAGAAGTGTGTATTGCTCAAAAACAGCCAATGGCAAATACTCCATTTGCGAAAATTTTACTGATGAACAAGGAAACATTCGCTACAAAAGAATGAAACACACTTGGCAAAACGGAAAATGCACCTATTGCGGTGCAAGCCAAGAAGTGTACGACCGAGAAGATGCTTTGGAAACCTACGCTTACAATTTTATTCACACAGACAAACCTGAAAAAATATTTAATATGAAGTTTGACGTTATCGTTGGAAACCCACCTTATCAATTAAGCGATGGTGGATTTGGAAAAAGTGCGGCTCCTCTTTATCACAAATTTGTTCAACAAGCCCAAAAATTAAAACCTAAATATCTTACAATGATTATTCCATCAAGATGGTTTGCTGGTGGGAAGGGATTAGATGACTTTAGAAAAGAAATGTTGAATGACAAGAGAATAAAGAAGATTATTGACTTTGAAAATGCAAATGATTGTTTTCCTGGAGTAGATATTGCAGGGGGAATATGCTACTTCTTATGGGATAAAGACTATTATGGTGATTGTGAAGTTGTCAATTTTGTCAATGGCATTGAGACCTATTCAAAAAGGCCATTAAATGAATTTCAAACACTTATTCGAAATAGTAGTGCAGTTTCAATTATTCGTAAAGTTCTTTCATTTAATGAAATCGGAATGAATACTATGGTCTCAAGCAGAAAACCCTTTGGGATACCTACAAACGGCAGGCCGAAGAAAACAGGTGATATTATTTTACGCTGGCAAAACGGTGAAGGTCCTTTTGATAGAGCCGATGTTAACGTTGGAGTTGATATTATAGACAGCTGGAAAGTAATTACTTCTTATGTTGGTTATGATCACGCAGGAAGCCCAGGTAAAGACGGAAAAAGGAAGGTCTTTTCTAAAATTGATATTTTACAACCTGGAACTATTTGTACCGAAACCTACCTGGTAATTGGAGCTTTTAAAACAGAAGTTGAAGCACAGAATCTAAAAGAATATATGAAAACTAAATTCTTTCGATTTTTAGTCTCTCAGTTTATGTATTCTCATCACATAACCAAGGAGTCTTATCAATTTGTTCCTATACAAGACTTTAATAAACATTGGAATGAACAAAAACTTTTTGAAAAATATCAACTAACTCCAACCGAAATAGAAGTAATCGAAAACAGCATTAAACCTTTTGAGAAATAAAAAATTTCAATTCACTTAAAAATTTAAAATTATGACAAGATATGAGTTTTTTGAAATAGCTGGATACTTTGCAAATCCAATTCGTAATACCCTAATCGAGATTGAAGCCCGTCAAACAACGATAAATAATTATGCCCCACACTATTTAGCCAAGACTGGATTAAACTTTCCTTTTGGTGCAGATTCTGTAACAACTTTAAAAAATGATGCAGACAAGTGGGGTAGAGAAATGAGACTCTATTTTACAGTTACGAATCAAACCGGCATTCCAAATCTAATAAATCAATTGATGACGATTGGTGGAAGACCTGGATACGATATATGGAATCAACGTCTTAACAGTATAGACATCATAGACGAATTATTTGCAATTGGGTTTGTACTTGGGCACCCTCAAGACCTTGCAAGGATACAAGCTTCAATTACTGGCGCTGATCTGACAGCTTTCAACAATGGATTAAACCGTCCATAGTGCAGAGTTATTAAAATGAAAAAGAATTCTTTCCACCCCGACCGTCCACCAATCCAACCATTTATGCTTATGAATTGGTAGAAGTGGATACGCACAGGGTTTGCTCAAAATCGGCTATACTGACCGTGATGCACAAACACGTATCAAAGAACAGATAGGCACGGCAGCAAATTCATTACAAAATTGTATTTGAAGAATCGGCAATGAAACGTGACGGTAGTTCTTTTACCGACCACGAAGTACACCGATTGTTGAGAGAATGGAAAGTTGTAAACGCAAGTGGCGAATGGTATAAATGCACTTTGAATGATTTGCGTAGAGCTATTCACCAAATCAAAACAGGCGAAAAAACAGAAGAAAACCGAGTGCTCACTTTCGGTATGAGACCCGAACAGGAAGCAGCCGTTGACAAGACCATTACCTATTTCAAGAGTTTCAAGAAAGAAAACAAAGACAGAAACGCCCCACTTCCTTTGGAACGCCAAAATGCGTTTCGGAAAAACCTTTGCCAGTTATCAATTGGCTAAAAAATGGGGTGGAAAAAAGTGTTGGTGCTCACCTTCAAACCAGCCGTTGAAGATGCTTGGAAAGAAGATTTGCAATCTCACGTTGACTTTAAAGGTTGGACGTTTTATTCAAAACACGAAATGGAGAATTCACGCAAAGAACGCGAAGAAGACGCAGAGGGCACAAAGACTTTGCAGCCTTTGCGTGATGAACCTTTGCGAGCTTTGCGTGAAGAAAACCCTATAATTTGCTTTGGTTCGTTTCAGGACTATTTGGGCAAGAACACCAACACAGGCGGTATCAAAACAAAAAACGAATGGGTACACGCCACCGTGTGGGATTGTATCATTTTTGACGAATACCATTTTGGGGCTTGGCGTGAAAATGCCAAAGATTTGTTCGGCAAAGATTTAGAAGCGGAAAAAGAAATTGAAGCATACAAAAAGATTGAGAAAGAAGGAATTGCCGAAGAAGATAAAGTTGAACATTTAGAGAAGATTATCCCAATCAGCACCAATCACTATTTGTATTTGTCAGGCACTCCGTTTCGGGCTATTAGTTCAGGTGAATTTATCGAAGAGCAAATTTTCAATTGGACGTATTCAGACGAGCAAAGAGCTAAAGAAAATTGGGATGATTCCTCAGGTCCAAATCCTTATGCAGCCTTGCCAAGAATGGTAATGCTCACCTATCAATTGCCTGATTCCATTCGCCAAATTGCAATGCAAGGCGAGTTTGACGGGTTTGATTTGAACATTTTCTTTTCAGCAGAAGGCGAAGGACGAAAAGCCCGTTTCAAATACGAAGATGAAGTACAAAAGTGGTTGGACTTGATTCGGGGTTCTTTTAGTGAGACCACCGTTGATAATTTGAAAATGGGTGCGAAGAAACCGCCATTGCCGTTTTCTCACGCTCCATTACTCAAAGTATTGAATCCACACTTTTTGGTTTTTGCCAACCGTTGCAGCGTGCAACGCAATGGCATTATTGCTTGAAAAAAGACAAAATATATTTTACCACGATTACAAAGTTGTTGGTTGCAGCAGGACACACAAGCAGGAATAGGAATTGAAGCATTGCCCCCAAGTTTTA
>JAAUTG010000043.1 GCA_012031785.1 Saprospiraceae bacterium
ACTGACTTAGATGTTTTATCTTTCTGAACATCATCAAAAGCATACGTGTATATTCAAGTCAGAATTGCTGTTTATATTTTGTCTGTGACAAAATTAAATTTGAAAGTCAAACGTTTACCAATTTTTTAAAAACTCCAAATCTAAGAACGACTAGCTTCTTGGTGGCGGAGGTACTGAAAGCCTAAGTGATATGGGAATAGTTGTAGTTGTTGCAATCGGAGTTTTAGCATTAACAGGGGTTCTGTTTTTTGTGGGAGTGTTGAAGAAAAACGTCTCAGAAAAAGTATTGACAGAGCCTGAAATCAGACAGAAACTAGCTAAAGTAAATGGGAAAGGAGCAGAGTTAGCCAAAAGAAGTGACGTAATGGTGGACAAAAATAAAAACGTGGTAGAACAAATCATCAAAAATAATGAAGTGCTAAAAAAGGCTAAAGCATCTTAGCCGACACCTATTCTCTAGCTACAAGCATCCAAACATCTAATACACAATGCCTAAACCCAATCAACAAAATCAAGATATTGAGTTTTCAACAAGCTCAAATGTCTATTTTGTACTTACCATCTTGGCTCAAATGATCATTATTAATCACTATGTGGTTGATGAGGAATCAGAGATTATCCTTCTTGTGCTTGGCTCGTTACTCACTATTTTTATTGCGCCGTTTGTAGAAATAGGTTACAATCAAGTATTGATGCGCTTTGTTCCTGCTCGCCGTAAAGCAGCTTCGGAGGAGGAATTACAAACATCTTTGAGAAAAACAGACGAACTGCTAGTTAAATTACCTCCCACTGATGCGTACTCTTCATTACTGTCCGAAGAAAGAGAACATTTAAAAAAAGAGTTAGAAAAATCGAATCCCAAAACAGCAACTATCCATCAAATTAGAGATGCAATAGTTACTGACAATGATTTTAAACGAGCCATCCAACTTACTAAAAATGTAATATTAGAATCTGCTGAAGATTATCCAGTCGTCTTAGATGTCTGGTTAGCAGAGTTTAATAAAGTAAATAACAATAGTAAAGGTGGCATTGTAGCTCCTGACACTGCTCAACAAGCAGTTAATAGATTAAACTTACTATTACTCGAATTTATTAATGAAAAGTTGAAAACCTAATCTTCGCGCTGACGCAAACAATCTATAAAATCAAGTAATTCCCAAGCGTCATCCACATGATAATCTCCAATTTGTGTCCTTCGCAATTTGCTCAAAAAAGCACCTGAACCTAACGCCATTCCAAAGTCATAAGCCAAAGAACGGATGTAAGTGCCTTTGCTGCAAGCCACTTCAAACTCAATTTCCGGTAGTTGAGTGCTTTGTAGCAAAAAGCGATGAATCGTGACTGTTCTCGTTTCCAATAGCACTTCCTTTCCGGCACGCGCTTTTTTATATACAGGAACACCATCCACTTTGATTGCAGAAAAAATAGGTGGCATCTGCTGAATAGTACCTAAGAATTGTTGCTGAGCTACTTCCAGAAGATTTGGCGTAATATGTATAGTAGAATAATACGCCTCAATAGGAGTTTCTTTGTCGTGTGATGGCGTGGTAGCTCCAATAAAAAACTTACCTGTGTAGGTTTTATCGAAATCTTGAAAATCGTTAAGTTTTTTAGTAAATTTACCTATGCAAATCAGCAAAAGCCCTGTTGCCAAAGGGTCAAGTGTACCTGCGTGTCCTACTTTTAATTTTTTAGTACCTAGTCGTTTGGTAAGTGCGTACCGTATTTTATTCACCACATCAAAGGAAGTCCATCCTAAAGGCTTATCCACCAGCAGCATCGCTCCTTCCTTATAGTCAATAGCCGAAAAATTTTCTTTCGTAATTAGCATCAAATCGTGTTATTATACCATACAATATTTGCCTAAAAAATAATCAACTCGTTGTGTAACAAGCGTTGCTGTATCCTTGAACTGTTGCAAACTAGCTAAAGTTTTATGCTGTAAGCAAAATTAAATATTATGATAAATAAAACCTTAGCAACAAAAGTAATACAGAAAATAAAAAAACAAAGTGTCTCATTGTTTTGTATTTTGGTGAATTGGTTGAGTTACTTTTAGTCAGAAGCTGTTTTCTATCGAATGAATTGATGCTTTTTGGCACTTTGAGCAATATGGCAATATTACAACATTT
Organism: Saprospiraceae bacterium; assembly: GCA_012031785.1. GTDB lineage: Bacteria > Bacteroidota > Bacteroidia > Chitinophagales > Saprospiraceae > JAAUTG01. The sequence goes on from JAAUTG010000043.1 coordinate 2,136, forward strand.
TTCTATTTTCCATATTTCACTTCCCTTAAAATTAGAATATTGAGATTTATTCATATTTTATTTTACCTATCAGCATTAAATCGTTTTTATATTCTCAAATCAAAGATGGTGCTTCCAACTGTCAATATGACCAGTACAGGAACGATTAATTTTCTTACCAGACAAAAGAAATTATAAAAAACCAACTATCTCATTACAAAAAGCCGAGTGTGTAAAGCGAGTTATATAATTCCATTTGTACATTTGTGGCATGGAAACAATACAGTTAAAAATATACAACAGTCTCACGAGACAAAAAGAAGTTTTCAAACCCATTTGGAAGGAAGAGTCGGAATGTACGTTTGCGGTCCGACTGTTTACAGCAATGTGCATTTAGGGAATTGCCGCACTTTCTGTAGTTTCGATATGATTTACAGGTACCTGATGTACCTTGGATACAAAGTTCGATACGTGCGAAACATCACCGATGTAGGGCATTTACTGGACGATGGAGAAGATAGAATGTCCAAAGGAGCGCGACTAGAGCAGCTTGAACCTATGGAAATAGCGCAAAAATACACCAACGGTTTCAGAGAGATGATGCGCGTGTTCAATGTGCTGCCACCAAGCATTGAACCACAAGCCACTGGGCATATTCCAGAACAAATCCAAATGGTACAAGATATTTTGGATAATGGTTATGCGTATGAAAAAACGGCTCGGTTTATTTCGATACCATCAAGTTTGTTAAAGCGAATGATGTATATGGTAAGCTCTCTGGCAGAATAATTGATGATTTACTCACCGAAACGCGAGATAATCTTAAACATCAAGACGAAAAAAAATCATCCTTCTGATTGCAATTTGGATGAAAGCGGATAATAGCCACTTGATGAAATGGAAATCTGTATGGTCAGAAGGCTTTCCTGGTTGGCATTTGGAGTGTTCTGCTATGAGTACCAAGTATTTAGGGAAACAATTTGACATACATGGTGGTGGTGCAGATTTAAAGTTTCCACACCACGAAAACGAAATTGCACAAAACACTGCTGCCTGTGGTTGTCAGCCAGCTTCTTACTGGTTACACACTAATATGTTGTTACTAAATGGCAAAAAAATGTCAAAAAGTGACGGCAATACCATCACGCCTGAACAACTTTTCACTGGCAGTAGCGAACATGTCTCAAAAGGATATACTCCAATGGTAGTGCGCTTTTTATGCTGCAAGCTCATTATCAGAAGCACTTTGGACATGACGGATGAAGGGGTTGCAAGCTGCTGAAAAAGGCTATCGCAAGCTATTGGAAACCAGCACTTTGTTGAATAAAATGAGTTGTAAAGAGCCGTCTAATTTACAAGAAGAAGTAGAAAATGAAATTTTAGCTTTAATAGAAGGCGTGCACGAAGGTATGAATGATGATTTTAATACCGCTAAATCCATCGCAAGGCTCATGGAACTGGGTAGTTTTGTGCATAAGTTTCACAATCAGCAACTTCCACTTACTGCTATTTCTGAATCTACTTTAAAAGCCATGCAAACCGTTTTTCACGATTATATTTTTGATGTATTTGGATTAAAAGAGGAAACAGGAGACAGTGCTGGAGATGGCAACCTTGAGGTAGTAGCGGGTTTGATGGAGTTGATTATTGATATTCGTAAGTCTGCTCGAACCAATAAAGATTGGACAACTGCCGATAAAATTAGAGACGCACTTCAAGGGGTAAATATTACCCTCAAGGACGGTAAGGAAGGAACTACTTGGAATGTAGAAGGTTAGATTAAAGTTATTCATTTTTGGTCTTAGCCGATTAGGAATGGGTTGTTTTTCAGGAGGTAAAAGTTTCGTTTAGAAGCGTTCTGACACATAAACAAAGAACCAGTTGCGTAGCATGGATGGTATCAAACTATGCTGAAGGCTAATGACCAAAGAGCAGCCTTGTAACATAGTTACCAAATGTTCATGTGGTTCAGAAAATGCAATATTGCACGGGTTGTTTCTTTCTGATACGCTTTTGTGTGTTCGTAACGCGACGGCACTTCTACTAAACTTGAGGTTGCTATGCAGTCGTGCAATACCATCCCCAATTCAAATGGATGAAAAGCATCTTCTTTAGAAGCTATAATCAGTGTCGGGCAGGTAATAGCCGCCAATTCAGTTTCTTCGTCAAAAGGTTTATCCAAAGTAAGAAGTTTTAGGAGTAAAGGAGTTTGTGCTGCTTGTTGGCGTTCAAACTGCGTGGAAAGTGCTTCAGCACAAAGCGGGTAATGTTGCTTTAATCCCTTAAAAATAAATGTATTGCGCAAAATAAATTCCGCTTCCTCCACCCCCCATCGTTCAATAGACTCTCCGATGATGTAAAAAATAATTAAATGATCTGGAATACCTTGATTGAGCCAAGCTGGACGCAGTAAAACTAATTTTGCTACTCGGTGCGGAGCTACCCGAGCAATGAGTAGCGCAACGGCTGCCCCTAAAGAATTACCAGCAAGGAAACATTTTTCAACTTGAAGGTAATCCAATAATGCAATAGCATCCTGAGCATATTGCAACATGGAAAAATGATAGGCTTCATTAGGGCAAACAGTTTGTCCATGACCTCTGAAGTCAAAAGAAATCAATCTGACTTGATGCGTGTTGTCCAATAATTTTTTAGCTTGCTCTAAATCGCCACCTAATCCGTGCATGAACAATAAAGGCGGATGGTCAGTAGCCTCATCAAAATAGCAAAATTCAATAGCATCGTGAATAAATTTAGGCATATTTCTTCGTTTAAAATGGAAGATTGCGGCTAAACTTCCAGTGTTAGGGTTGAATAATAAAACGCAATTATTGGACAACCATTTTTTACTAAAAAAACTACCTAGCGTTTACGTCTCATTTCCCAACACAAGATAGTGCTTTGTTGTAAACTGAAAAGAAAATACAGTCCCAAATTTTTTATTTTATTGAAAAGTAAAATGCAAAACTTCGCTAAAGCTAGGAATAATGAACGATGAATGGAGGTTCAATTATATGCTCACTACTAAGTGATGAAAGGAGATGGATACTTTATTTGTTCCTTATTTTTTAGCATAAACACGATAAAAGAAATAAGGATAGCTTATTTTACTTTCTTTGATTGACTGGCAAATAATTTATTTTATATGAACAACCTTATTGTATTTTCTAAATATTATTTTTACTTTTGGATAATTTACCGTGAAAATTTACCATAAACAACTTTTTAACAAAATCAAATTCCTAACCATAATTTAATTAATTGAATTGCACATGTTTAATTCAAAAATTGCAGGTATCGGATATTATGTTCCAGAAAAGGTAGTAACCAACTTTGATTTGATAAAAGTGATGGATACTTCTGACGAGTGGATACAAGAGCGCACAGGTATTGTAGAGCGAAGATACGCTGAAAAACATAAAGAAAGCACTTCCACGCTAGGCGTGAAGGCTGCTGAAATTGCAATAGCGCGTGCTGGCATCACAGCAAAAGATATTGATTTCATTGTGTTTGCCACGCTTAGCCCCGATTATTATTTTCCGGGAAGTGGTGTGCTATTGCAGCGCCAAATGGGAATGAACGGCATTGGAGCATTAGACATACGCAACCAATGTAGTGGATTTATTTATGGACTTTCGGTGGCAGACCAGTTTGTGAAAACAGGTATGTACAAAAATGTACTTTTGGTGGGCGCAGAAATGCACTCTTGTGGGTTAGATTTTACAACTAGGGGTAGAAATGTGACTGTCATTTTTGGAGATGGAGCAGGTGCAGTAGTCCTTCAACCCACAGAAGACCAAGCGAAAGGTGTACTTTCCACGCATCTTCATGCAGATGGAGAACACGCGGAACGGTTGAGTTACCTGAATCCTGGTTCGCATGGAGGCGTGTTTCTTGGGACAGAAAAATTTGGGTATCCTGACCAAGAGTTTGGTGGCGCATTTTTGACAGAACACATGATTGCCACAGAAGATATTTATCCCAATATGGACGGACAGCACGTATTCAAATTTGCGGTTACTAAGTTTCCAGAGGTTATTCAGGAAGCACTTCACGCGAATGGCTACCAAGCTAAGGACATTGATATGTTCATACCACATCAAGCTAATTTAAGAATTAGTCAGTTCGTGCAGCAAAAACTAGGCTTGAGCGATGATAAAGTATGGAACAACATTCAAAAATATGGCAACACTACAGCCGCTTCTATCCCTATCGCACTTTGCGAAGCTTGGGAAGCTGGTAAAGTGAAAGAAAATGATTTGGTGTGTTTGGCTGCTTTTGGAAGTGGATTTACTTGGGCATCTGCTTTGATTAGGTGGTAGAGGACTAACATGGCGCAGGCTTATATTCGTCATTAGTTTTTGCTAACTGCTCAAAAAACTTATATTTAGGCAAATGGCTAATCGCAAAAAGCCATTTGCCTAATAAGAGTTATTCTTCCAAATCGCCAAACATATCTTCTTCGTTGAGCATATTGGCAAGCAAATCTCTAAATGTAAAATGCGAGTTGATAAGGTCTTTATTTACAATATTAAATTCGGCAAGTCCATGAAGCACCAACTCCATGTAGGTGTAAAGCTCATCTCCACTTAATTTTAGCTCGGACTCTACCAGCTTTCTCAATCCTGCTACACTGTCTAAGGATTTACGGTATTGTACATCCGTGCAATCATTCAAGATTTCTACTTTGTTACCCCCACTGAACCAAGCCCTAATTGTTCCATAAGGGTCTTTTTCACGCCCTTTCTTCAACTTTTCTGGGTTTGGAAAATGGTTTAAGAACATTTTTTTGATGGCTTTTCCTATCAAATCCAGTGCCACCAAATAAGGACCTTGTTGTTCTCCTTCGTACACCAACTCCACTTTTCCTGTAATAGCGGGTACTACTCCCCAAAAATCAGTAATACGAGCCGTCGTATTCTTTTCCTTGTTGATGAGCATTCTGCGCTCTGCGGTACTCGCCAAATTTTCGTATCCAGAAATACTTAAACGGGCGGAAACACCGCTTTTTTCGTCAATATATTCACTTTGACGCGCCTCAAAAGAGACCATTTCTAAAAGTATTTCTAGGACATCTGGTATCCTGATACCTGTTTTTTGCTCCTCTGCCAACCCTGCTTCTTGCACGGTAATCTGGCGCGCAATCTCAATGGTTTTGGGATAGTGCGTTAAAATTTGGCTTTCAATACGGTCTTTCAAAGGTGTGATAATGCTGCCTCGATTGGTATAGTCCTCTGGATTAGCAGTGAACATAAATTGAATATCCAAGGGCAACCTCAATTTGAAGCCACGAATTTGAATGTCTCCTTCTTGCAAAATATTGAATAAAGACACCTGAATACGTGCCTGTAAGTCTGGCAATTCGTTAATAACGAAGATGGAACGATGCGCGTGTGGCACTAACCCAAAGTGAATTACTCGTTCGTCGGAGTAAGAAAGTTTTTGCGTTGCTGCTTTGATTGGATCTACGTCGCCAATCAAATCCGCTACGCTCACGTCTGGTGTAGCTAATTTTTCTACATAACGCTCATTGCGGTGCATCCACTCCACAGGCGTTTTGTCGCCGTGTTCAGCAATAAAATCTTTAGCTTGTCGGGAAAGGGGATGCAAAGGGTCGTCGTTCAGTTCACTACCTGCCACCACGGGGATGTACTCGTCTAGTAGATGAATTAACTGGCGGGCGATACGAGTCTTAGCTTGACCACGCAGACCCAGTAATAGTATGTTGTGACGCGATAAGATAGCACGCTCTACATCGGGAATAACGGTATCCTCGAATCCGATAATGCCTTCAAATACGGTTTCTTTTCGCTGTAATTTTTGAATAAGGTTGTCTCGAAGTTCGTCTTTGATGGATTTGGGCTTGTAGCCAGACGCTTTGAGTTCGCCGAGTGTGCTAATATGATTCATCAAAATGGTAATTTTTTTGGCTGCATTTGTTGCAACACTTCTTATTTTCAATTTAGCTGAAACAGATAAAGCTACTTTATAGTTCTGGCAATTTTAGCTCTTTTGGTGTTTATTATTTTTTGACACTAGTGGTAAATTACAAATCAAAACGACAAGTGGTTATTTGGTTATTTATTAGCAAGTAAGAGGTTCGTTTTGAGGCGTTACGCCAGACCATTTTTAAAATCCTATCGGTTATTTAACATCGGTGCAAAAGGATGCAACGCTATCAAATAACCTTACCAATAAATAACCAAATCACCACCAGTTGCACAACACGAGTTATTTAAAATACTATTTACTATACATTAAGCCATTTCTGGGCACTTTTACCAGATTCGATGACTTTATAAATAAAATTCATTCCTCTTACACCATCTGAAACGCTTGGAAAATCCATAAAGATAGGGTCAACAGATGTGCCTTCCAAACGAGCGCGCACACAGAAGGCAAAGTTCCGATAAATGCTGGCAAATGCTTCTAAATAACCTTCGGGATGTCCGCCTGGTATTCTGGTATGCGCTTTTGATTCATTGTATAAATTGCCTACACCCGTTCTAAGAATTTCCATTGGACGGTCTATCCATTTCACGTACAGGGTGTTAGGCTCTTGTTGAAACCACTGTAACCCTGCTTTTGTACCGTAAATACGAATGTTCAGGTTGTTTTCCTCCCCTACGGAGATTTGACTGGCGTGCAGAATACCTTTTGCTCCATTCTCAAAACGCAACAACACGTTACCATCATCGTCTAAGAGTCTCCCCTCCACAAAAGTAGAAATATCCGCACACATTTCACTGATTTTCAAACCTGTAATGTATTCTGCCAAGTTTTCAGCATGTGTTCCAATGTCCCCCATCGCACCAGCGATACCTGAGCGCGTTGGGTCTGTGCGCCATGCAGCTTGTTTTTGGTCAGCAGCGTCTTCCACTTTAGTTGCTAACCAACCTTGTGGATATTCTACTATCACTTTTCTAATCGTTCCGATATCTCCATTTTTGACCATCACGCGAGCTTGTTTTACCATCGGATAGCCTGTGTAATTGTGCGTCAAAGCAAAAATTAAGCCAGTCTCTGCTACGATTCTTTCTAACTCATACGCTTCTTCCATATTAAAACATAGAGGCTTATCACAAACCACATGAAAACCATTTTCTAGTGCCATTTTTGCTGGTGCATAATGGACATGGTTTGGCGTTACAATAGAAACGAAATCCATGCGTTCGCCTAGTGGTAGTTGCTTTTCGGTCTTAATCATTTCTTCGTAGCTGTCATACACTCGATTGGAGGGCAAAAAGAAATCTTCGCCTGATAGTTTTGACTTTTCAGGGTCGCTGCTGAATGCTCCACATACCAGTTCGATTTGACCATCTAAAACTGCTGCCATGCGGTGTACTGCACCAATAAATGCGCCACGTCCGCCGCCGACCATTCCCATTCTTATTTTTCTGCTCATCTTATTTAAAGTTAGTTTTTGAATTTGTAGATTGATGTTGTTGTATTTAGAGCCAGTGTGCGACAAATTTAGTACACTTCTTTCAGGTTTGCAAAAGTGATTGTAAAAATGGCTGAATCAGTACAACGATTCTAGGTTAATCGGAGGCAATAAACGAAATATTAATTTACTTGCCTAAATAATTTATTATCAGCTACTTCAGCCAAAGTTCAGGATTAAGAAACCTTCATTTACTACCGTTTCATCAAAGTATTGGAGAAGTTTGGTCATTTGACTGTTTTTTAATTGTCTTTAAAAACAAGTTACTGTTTTGATACGTTTATGCAAAGTAGTTTTGGTTATTAACGCAATAATGACAATTGTTACATGGCTTTGAGGCTGTTAAAACAAATTTTTATTTTCAAAACTGGGCGTTTTAGTTAATCTACATGAGTTGATTGATTAATACCCCTTGCTAAATAGATTTGGCATGAAATCAACGATTTACACAATATTCTTTTTAGTATTTTCCTTTCATTCCCTCTCGGCGCAATCAGATTTTAAAGTTACTGACTTTAGGATAGCAGGCGATGCAGTGCAGGCTGGCGATAATTGCTTCCAATTGGTGGGGGACGAGCAATGGTCTTCTGGCTCTATTTGGTATAGAAACGCTATTGACCTCGCTGCACCTTTAAATATGGAGTTAAAAGTGATGTTGGGCTGCAAGGATGACGCTGGCGCAGATGGCATTGTGTTGGTATTTTCTCCCTATTTTGCCCAAACGGGTTACAGAGAGAAGGACTTGGTTTTGCTGGCCTCGAACAGTCTTTGGGAATAGAAATTGACACTTGGGTGAATGAACACCTCGACGACCCTACGCAGGATCATATCGCTTTGATGGCAAATGGAGAAATTCATCACGCGGCAAGTTTGGCTGGACCTTTTGCCATTCCTAATATAGAGGACTGTAAGCTGCATAAATTAGGTATAACTTGGAATCCTAGTGCCAAGCAGTTGATTATCACATTGGATGGCGTAAGGCGATTGAGTTACACAGGGGATGTAGTGAAGGAAGTGTTCGGGGGAAAATCTAAAGTATATTGGGGCATCACAGCAGCCACAGGACGTTACAGCAACCGCCATGAGTTTTGTGTGGAAAAAATTGAAAATCCTGTTGTTACTAGTTTGGAACGGGCTGCACCCAGCGCGCTGGATGTAATAACAAAAAATCATCTCATAAAGGGAGATATTACGCCATTAGATGGAGTACAATTTAATTCTGGAAGTAGCAGTTTGACAGAAGATTCTTTTGAAGCACTAGATCGTCTTTGCGAGTTTCTAAAAAAATATCCTAAACACACTATTGCTATCAACGGACATACAGACAGCGCAGGAGACGCTACGGCTAACGAACAACTTTCCAAAGACCGCGCTAATGAAGTGGCTTCGTACCTCAAGCAAAAAGGTATTGCTTCTAACCGTATTCGAGTGAATGGTTACGGCGAAAAATATCCTATTACTAGCAATCAAACTGCCGAAGGGCGACAACGCAACCGCCGTATAGAAATCAGAATGTTTGTTCCACAAGTATAGTTAGAATTGGGAAAGCGTGAGGAGTTACTAATTCATTATTAGACAATGAATTAGCTAAAAATATATTGCTTCATTTATTGTTTATTCCTTGAAGATTCAGAAGGATAATTACGGCTCAATTATTAGCCTGTGTTTGGAGACGCTGAATTGCTGAAAGTACCAAATCAACCTATTTTCATTGTTTGTAGGTTAGATGAAGAGTTATTTGCCCAACATTCAAAGCCGAGCACTCACTTAAAAATTTGTTAGGGCTTAACTTTTTCCACAATTTTGGAGTTGAACTAAGGAGACATTGTATTTACTGGTGTTATGGAGTTTCATATTCGCTGGGTATTAGCTTTTGGGCTATTTCATAGCGAATAGTTGCATTTGAGTGAACAGTAAGAATACCTACACTCAACATCAGGTGTTCAGTAACAATAAACAAAACATCAAGCATGACAGATAGCGCTATTTACGCAACAAATGAACCCTCGTTTGTAAAGAGATTGGTTTATTTGAGGTATCTCAAGGATTTTATTTTTATTAGTTTAGGAGTGACGATGGCGAGTATTGGACTAAAAGGATTCTTGCTGCCAAATAACTTTTTAGATGGTGGAGCAATGGGTGTTTCTCTTTTACTGGAGCTGTTAACGCCTTTGAATTTATCTTACTTGATTTTATTGGTTAACCTTCCTTTTATCATCATTGGAGCAAAGCAAATTTCCTATCCATTTGCCATAAAAAGCACGTTGGCTATCATTGTATTATCCATTTTAGTTCACTATGTGAGTTTGCCGACCGTGACGAACGATAAGTTGCTGATTTCTGTTTTGGTGGGTTTTTCTTGGGTGCAGGTATTGGATTCTCTATTCGAGGCGGTGCAGTAATTGACGGAACAGAAGTTTTAGCGATTACGGTAAGTAGGCGTAGTAGCTTAACAGTAGGTGATTTTATCGCGTTATTTAATGTAGTTCTTTTTGGGTTCGCAATTACACTAATCAGTATAGAAACCGCCATGTATTCTATGCTCACGTATTTAGCTGCTTCAAAAACAGTTGATTTTATTATTAATGGCGTAGAGGAGTATATCGGCGTGTTAATTATTTCGAGCAACTCTGCTGACGTGAGGACACAGATTATTTCAAAAGTTGGACGCGGTGTTACTGTATTTAAAACAGATAAGGGTTACAACAGCACTGATACAGAATTTTCTGATGGTGGTCGAGTTATATTTTGTGTGGTGACTAGATTAGAGGTGACTAAGTTGCTGCTAGAAGTAGAAAAAATTGACCCTAAAGCATTTGTAGTACAGCATTCAATTAAAGATACCAAAGGAGGGATGATTAAGAAAAAGACCTCTGCATTAGGTATTTAGTTGATGTAAGTTGGTTATTTGGGTATTTATTGAGGTTGACTTCTAATTACTACGCAACTGACTGCTACCTATTGGGGCAAATAAAAACATTCAGAGAGATAAATTTTGGCATTTTGGCAGCACAATATAAAATATTGTGCTGCCAAAAACTTTTTAATCCAATTTTAATACTTCCAAAAATGCTTTTTGTGGTACTTCTACGTTACCAATTTGACGCATTTTCTTCTTACCTTGCTTTTGCTTTTCCAAAAGTTTTCGCTTTCGGGAAATATCTCCACCATAACATTTTGCAGTTACATCTTTTCGTAGTGCAGAAATAGTTTCTCTAGCAATCACCTTAGCACCTACGGCTGCCTGTATAGCAATCACAAACTGTTGGCGAGGCAGCAAGTCCTTGAGGCGTTTACATATTTTTCTACCGAATGCTTCTGCTTTTTCTCGGTGTACTAGCGCAGAAAGTGCATCTACGGATTCGCCATTCAATTTAATATCTAGTTTTACGATATGCGATTGACGATAATCTAATGGAGCATAGTCAAAAGAAGCATATCCACGCGAAATGGACTTGAGGCGGTCGTAAAAGTCAAAGACGATTTCTGCTAATGGCAATTCAAAGGTTAATTCCACACGCTCCTGTGTCAAATAGGTTTGACGCACTAGATTACCTCTTTTTTCCATACACAACGTCATGATTGTACCAATGTATTCAGGTTTGGTAATGATTTGTGCAGAAATGAAGGGTTCTTCTACGTATTCCAGATAGTTCGGTTCTGGTAATTCGGTCGGAGTTTGAACGATGAATTTTTCTCCTTTTGTATTTTTGGCGAAGTAAGACACGTTTGGTACAGTGGTGATTACGTCTTGATCAAATTCTCTTGATAGACGTTCTTGCACAATTTCCATGTGCAACATACCCAAAAATCCACATCTAAATCCAAAACCTAATGCCACAGAGGTCTCTGGCTCAAACACTAAAGAAGCATCGTTCAATTGTAGCTTCTCTAGACTGTCACGCAAATCCTCAAAGTCGTCGTTGTCAATTGGGAAAATACCTGCAAACACCATTGGTTTTACATCTTCAAAACCTCTGATAGCTTCTCCAGGATTGTCTGTGGTAGTAATAGTATCACCCACTTTTACTTCTTTTGATTCCTTGATACCCGACACGATGTAACCTACATCACCAGTAGAGACTTTATCTTTAGGAATCAGGCTCATTTGAAGGATACCTACCTCATCTGCCGAGTATTCCCCTTTGGTGTTGACAAACCGAACTTTATCTCCTTTTTTAATGACTCCATTCTTGATGCGATAGTAAGCAATGATGCCGCGATAAGAGTTGAACACCGAGTCGAAGATGAGTGCTTGTAAAGGTGCGTCCTCACTGCCTTTTGGTGGTGGAATACGATCTACCACTGCTGCAAGTATTTCCTTCACCCCTACACCTGTCTTTCCACTTGCGAGGATGATATCTTGTTTCTTACAGCCAATTAAATCAATAATCTGTTCGGATACTTCATCAATCATAGCACTCTCCATATCCACTTTGTTGAGGATAGGAATAATCTCCAAATCGTGTTCAATAGCTAAGTAAAGATTGGAAATAGTTTGTGCCTGAATGCCTTGCGAAGCATCCACTAATAATAGTGCCCCCTCACAAGCGGCGATAGAACGGGATACTTCATAGGAAAAATCCACATGCCCGGGCGTATCAATCATGTTGAACGTATAACGCTTGCCATCTGTGTGTTCATAATACATTTGGATGGCGTGGCTTTTGATGGTAATACCTCTTTCGCGCTCCAAATCCATATCATCTAATGCTTGGGCTTGCATTTCACGCTCTGAAATCGTTTTGGTGGTTTCCAATAAACGGTCAGAAAGCGTACTCTTTCCATGGTCAATGTGTGCGATGACACAAAAGTTGCGAATAAAATCTTGCTTCATACAACAAAGATAAGTCAATTTTCATGGGAAATAGATACCTTTTTCGTCAAAGAAATATCAAATCTACAAGGATAGTTTTTTAAATTACAAGAATTTGAAAATCAATTATTTGAAAAACTAAATGTAGAGATTGCCTACTTGACCAAGCCTTCAATCTCTACAAAAATTACATTATAAGGTTCTTAACAGCACTTGTCCATCCATTTGAGTTGGAATATCTATTCCCATAAGGTCTAAAATAGTGGGCGCAATATCCGCCAGTTTCCCTTTGTCCAACACTAAATCTTCATTATCCTTAGCAACATAGATACAAGGTACAGGATTCATGGTATGAGCAGTGTTAGGCGTGCCATCTTCATTAATCATAAAGTCAGAGTTACCATGATCCGCGATGATTAGGATGCCATAATCGTATTCCAAAGCCATTGGTACTAGGCGGCTCAAACATTCGTCCACTGTTTCTACTGCTTTCATGCTGGCTTCGAAGACACCTGTATGCCCTACCATATCCGCATTTGCATAATTTAAGCATACAAAGTCAGGAAGGTCGGTTTCTATTTTTTCGATAATCGCATCTGTAATTTCTATCGCACCCATTTCAGGTTCTAGGTCGTAGGTAGCTACTTTAGGGGAGGAAATGAGGATGCGGCTTTCGCCTTCAAACTCTTGCTCTCGTCCGCCAGAAAAGAAAAATGTAACGTGTGGATATTTTTCGGTTTCTGCAATACGCACTTGTGTTTTTCCTGCATTGGCAAGCACTTCTCCTATCGTATTACTTACATCATCTTTTGTGAAAAGTACGTGGACATTTTCGTATTTTTCATCATAGCGCGTCATAGTGACGTAGTGCAAATTCAACTTTTCCATACCATATTCAGGCATGTCCATTTGAGTAAGCACTTCTGTAATTTCGCGTGGTCGGTCAGTACGAAAATTGAAAAAGAGTACCATGTCGCCGTTTTTGATGGTAGCTTTCGGTTCGTTAGCAGCGTTGACGCAAACAATAGGTTTTAGAAATTCGTCGGTTTCGTTTTCTGCGTACCGATTCTTTAACGTGGACAAAATATCATTGGTGGCTTCTCCCTCACCTTTCACGAGCAAATCGTAAGCCAATTTGACGCGCTCCCAGCGTTTGTCTCTATCCATTGCGTAATAGCGACCAATCACGGAAGCTAGTTCCACTTTTTGCGTTTCGATGTGTTCTAGTAGTTCTGTTAAAAATCCTAAACCGCTTTTAGGGTCAGTATCGCGTCCATCCATGAAAGCATGAATAAACACCTGCTCTAAATCGTGTTCTTGAGTGATGTCGCAGAGGGCTTTCAAGTGATTGATGTGCGAGTGTACACCACCATCAGAGACTAGCCCTATTAGATGTACGGCTACTTGATTGGATTTAGCATAAGATAATGCTTGAAGTAGGACTTCATTCTCGTACAATTCGCGTTCTCTTACTGCTTTGTTGATACGTGCCAGTTCTTGATATACCACACGACCTGCCCCAATATTGAGGTGTCCCACTTCGCTATTTCCCATTTGTCCTTCCGGCAATCCAACTTCTTCGCCAAACGTGGTCAGCGTAGTATGTGGATGATGCAAATAAAGTCCATCTGTAAAAGGGGTATTTGCTTTTGCAATGGCATCGGCTTGGGGCTTTTGTCCTAAGCCCCAGCCATCTAAAATTAATAACATGGCGCGTTCTACTCGCTTCATCTTTTTTTGTTTATTTGTTTAATTATCTAGCCCAATCCTCTGCAACTGATACGGAGCAATTGATTATTCCGTCGCAAGATTGTTTGTTCCTATTACGCAATTTTCAGTTTGCCCACATACAACTGCTTGGAGCTACCTCAATTTGTGAGTGCTACATTTAAAAAGCAAACAGCCGAGTGCCAACAAAACAATAAGCTGCTTAAAGCCAGCCATTATTTTTCTATTTCAATTAGAAATTATCTACCTCTTGGTAGGCATTGATGAGTGCCAATTCTCCTTCTTTTTCTGGTTTGGCGTTGCCATGTTCCATACCAAGAATACCATCAAATTTTCTATCATGTATATATTTGAAGATATTTTTGTAGTTGATTTCTCCTGAAGTCGGTTCTTTGCGTCCTGGATTGTCACCAATTTGGAAATAAGCAATTTCGCTCCAACAGGCTTCAATATTTGGAATTAAATTCCCTTCTGTAATTTGTTGGTGGTAAATATCAAATAATATTTTGCAAGCTGGGCTATTAACTGCCTTACAAATGTTGTAACACTGTGGACTTTTGGATAAAAACATTCCGGGGTGGTCGCGGAAGTTGAGCGGCTCTAGTACCATGACCAAACCATTCGGCTCCAAAATTCCTGCTGCTTGCTTGAGGGATTCTACTACGTTCGCAGTTTGAAAATCCATATTCAAACGCAAGTCTATGTAACCAGGCACCACTGTCATCCATTTTGCGTTTACTCTTTAGCAACTTCAACTGCTTTTTTGATGTCATCCAGAAATTCTTCGCGCTTGTCCTGTACTTACCACTAGCTAGATTGGGTTCGTTCCAGTAGATTTTATGTGCTACAAAAACACCCATTTGCATTCCAAGCTGTTGCATGGTTTTTGCAATTTTTTCTTGAAGCTCGACCGCTCTACCTGTCATGCCATTGTCTTCTAATGCCGTGAAACCTTGTGCTGCCATGAATTTGAGTTCTTCAATAGGGTCATTACCAGCACTGTTTTTGAACATCCCAAAATGGGGTGCGTATTTGAGTTTGAAATTGTAAGGGGTGGAAAGATGTTGATTAGCAGCAAACGTGTTGCCACTCGTAACTGCTAATGCGGTTCCTGTCAGAACTCCGTTTGTAATGAAATGTCTTCGCTTCATGGTTGCTTCGTTTTAAAGTTTTGTTATCAAATGAATTATGTACCTGTTTCAATTAGCCTGTACAAGATAAGTACATTTATTAAAGAAAAAAGCGGAAGTAAAAATTGTTCAGTTGAACTGAATATTTGAAGGGGCAGTTGGATACGATAGTTTAGAAGAAAGCATGGACAACTATCATTTGCCCATGCTTTCTAAAGTCTTGTCTTACGCTACTTTATGTTGTGCAGTTCGCTACTTGCTTCCTAAAAAGGGTTTCTCCTACTCGTGTAAAGCACCTATCAAGTGGAGAAAAGCAAATTGCGTAACATCAATTATTCTACTATTTTGAAAGTGGTGCGGCGGTTGATTTGATGTTCTTCTTCTGTACACCTAGCACAAACGCAATTCACTCGCAAGATAAATTCACCATGCCCAACGGCACTTAAACGTTCTGCGCTAATATCGTTAGCTACTAAGTAATCTACCGCTGACTGGGCGCGCCGTTGCGAAAGTAGGTAATTGTAGTTGTCATTACCTCGACAGTCCGTATGAGAACCTAGTTCGATGCGAATTTGAGGGTTGAGTTTAAGGTCAGCAACTAATTTATTCAAGGTAGGTTTAGCATCCTCTCGAATATCCCATTTATCAAAATCGTAGTAGATATTTTCCAACACAATTTCTTGGTCTCTGTATATCTTTTCTAGTACAATTTCTAGTACGAATCGTTGTTCTTTTACGTTAGGGTCAGGTGCAATTTCGCGCGTAGAAAATTCAGCAGCCGTGTTGAGGTAGCCTTCTTTAGAAGCCAAAAAACGATAGTCTATATTTTCTTCAAGTGCTAAAGAAAATAAGCCTTCTACACCCACCACACTAGAAACAGGTTGTTTTTTATTCCATATTGCTTGTACTTTAGCACTTTCCACTGGTTTCCTACCTAATACACGGCTTCCTGGATCGTCTGGCACTTCATAGACCTTTTCTAAAATGTAAACATCCAAATAGAGTTTACTAAGCACATCTTCTTTATTCGGCAAGGTATCTAATAGTGGCAAAATAGGTGGTGGTGGCGGCACTTTTTTAGTGAACTTGTAGATGTCATCTGCCCCTCTCCTGTGTTGCGTGAGGAACTAAAGTAGCCTAGGTATTCAATATCAGAAGACTTTTTAGCCGTAGCGTAGTCAATAATGTATCCAAAGTCATCTGCCCCTGAATTAATAGGAGTTTTCAGATTTTGAGCGGAAGTCCACCTTCCATTCAATTTATATGATTTAAAAATATCCAATCCTCCCATTCCTTCGTGATAATCAGAAGAAAAGTAGAGCGTGTCGCTATCTATGAATGGATAGCGTTCGTCACCTTCTGTGTTGATGCTTCTGCTCATCAGTTGAGGTGTTCCCCAACCTTGTGTAGTGCGCTCGACCACCCAAATATCTACACCACCCCAACCTTCTGGATCGTTGCATTCAAAGTAAAGGGTTCTTCCATCTTTGCTGATGGTAGAATGACCGTAGTTTACTTCTTCTTTTACAAAAGGCAGCGGTGTAGGTGCTGACCAACTCTGACCGTTCCATTCACTTACCACCAATTGACAGTAAATGTCGCCGCGTTTCCCTCCTACACATCGGCTAAAATAGACTTCTGAATAGTTGGCATTGAAGGTAGCTGAGCCTTCGTTGTTAGGCGTATTCAAATTATTGTCAAACGATTGTACACCTCCTGACGATAAGTCTGCTACAAAAAGGTCAGAAAAAGAGTTACCCGTGCGTTTGTAGGGTTCATCCCCAGTAGCAGTGCCTCGATCAGAAGTAAAACAAGTTGATTTTCCTTAAAAAGCACTGGCGCATAGTCCGACCAGCGGCTGTTGAAGGGTAAGGATTCTACTTCATAAAGTTGTACTTTTTCTTTTTTCCAGGTTATAGCAGTTTCGCTGGATTTTATTTCGCGGCGATATTCGTAAGGACTTCCTATTTCAAGCCCCAACTCTTGAAATGCTTGAATTGCTTCCTCATAACGCTCAGATTGTTTGAGTGCAAAAGCGTATTTTTCAAGGGCATCTATACCATACTGATTGTCGTAAGCAATTCTATACCAATCAATTGCTTCAGCCGGTTGGTTGTTGCGTTGATGGGATTCTGCTAACAAGTAAGCAATTTTGCCACGTTCCAACCGAGTTTTACTTTTGTTGTACTCCTTTTTTAGTAAAGGGATGGCTTCGCTATATTGTTCGTATCGAAAGGCTTGTTCACCATCTCGTATTTTTTCCACATAGGTACAAGCTGCGGCAAACAGGTGTATAAAAATAGTAATGATTATTACGATTGCTCCAGTTCTTTCCATAGTATGTTTTATTGCAGCAATTTGCTGTATTACAGAACGTTTTTTAAGTTAAGTTGGGTATTTAAAATACGAAAAAAGCATTTTTTAGGTTGGATTTGATACACTATTCTACCTAAAAAAGAGTTTTGTTGCATGAAATTAGGTGGATGGCATAAAATTTCTATCCACTCAAATCTGTATGTTCCAACATTTTTAATTAGGTTTTGTTAAAAATGTTTAATATTGCCCAGTGGTTTTCGTGTAAATAGATGAACTTATAACAATATTTATTGGCTTTACGGCACTTACAAGATTGATTTATATGATTCTCAAAGGTATAGTAACCTTCCTGTTTTTTTTACAAATCAATTTGTTTTTAATAAGTAGCCAATAATGCTTGTTTGTCTGCTTGCCTTACCACGTTAATCAATTCGTAAAAGTGTATTTAATGAACATTTAAGTTATGCAACTAGAACAATCGCTTAAAAAAGAAATGTGGTTAAATGAATACATTGAAAACGCACTGCGGGAAGATATTGGAGACGGCGACCACACTTCGCGAGCTTGTATTCCGCCAGATGCGGTTAGTACCGCAAAATTATTAGTAAAAGAACCAGGTGTCATTGCAGGTGTGGAAGTTGCAGAACACATTTTTCAGAAGGTAGATAAAACTTCCAAAATCACCATCTTTAAAAAAGATGGCGATGATGTTTCTAAAGGAGATATTGCTTTTGTGGTGGAAGCGAACACACGCGCTTTATTGGTAGCGGAACGTTTAGTCCTCAACACAATGCAACGCATGAGTGGAATTGCTACTCTGAGCAATCGTTTTTTGTTTGAAGTGGAAGATTTGCCCGTCAGTATTTTAGATACTCGTAAAACAACTCCGAATATTCGATTCTTAGAAAAATGGGCAGTTCGATTGGGAGGCTGCGAAAACTACCGATTCGGACTTTTTGACCGTATTATGATAAAAGATAACCACATTAAAGCGTGTGGTAGTATCAGAAAAGCAATTGAGCAAGTGGAGGCTTATCAGGAAGCTAGTAATTTGGATTTGCCAGTGACGATTGAAGTAGCAAACCTCATGCAGTTGTACGAGGTACTAGAAGTTGGTAGTATTCAACGCATTATGTTCGATAATTTTGAATTGCCATTACTGAAAGAAGGAGTAGCCATAGTGGATAAACGCTATGAGACCGAAGCCTCTGGTGGTATTAATATTCACAATGTACGCAAATTTGCACTGACAGGTGTGGACTTTATTTCTGTGGGTTCATTAACACATTCTGCAATTAGTATGGATATGAGCCTGAAAATTATATCATAGCGATTTAACTCAACCAACACTACTTAACATGACATCTGAAGTAATTTATCAAGGGGAATTGCGAACAGTAGCTACGCACTTGGCTTCCAACAGTTCGTTCATCACGGATGCACCTACCGATAATCACGGCAAGGGTGCAGCTTTTTCACCTACTGATTTAGTAGCAACTGCACTCGCTACTTGTATGATAACAGTGATGGGTATTAAAGCTGATCAAAAAGGAATTAACATAGACGGTGCGCGTGCCATGATTAAAAAAATTATGGCAGACAGCCCACGCCGAATTGCAGAGGTACAAGTCACTATCTACATGCCTCAATATGGATACAGCGCAGAAGAAAAATCCTTATTAGAACATACTGCCAGAACCTGTCCTGTCGCACGGAGCTTGAGTGAGGGACTTACACAAACCATTCAATTTGTTTGGTAACAGCTACGCTGCTGTTTTTGTACCAAATTGGATGATTGACTTCGTAACTACATTTGAACTAGGGATGGCTTGTTTTGCTAGCAACCAATTTTAGAAAAAAATAAATGAGGAATATCAAAAAATAAAATATTTTTTCATCACATGCAACAATGTTGCACTAATGATGTTTTATTTTTTTAAGGTTACTCTATT
>JAAUTG010000325.1 GCA_012031785.1 Saprospiraceae bacterium
CTTTCTCCCATTGAGCTAATAGTCATATTCATTAGAGTTGCAATTCTTCAATTAAATCAATCAACTTGTCCGCATAATGAGGGTCAGTGGCATAACCTGCTTTTTTCAATCCTTTTGCCCATTGCTTGTAATCACTAGAAGAAAGTTTGTAAAGTGGCTTGTAGCGGTCTTTTTGCAACAGCAAACTATGCGCTCGGAAACTCTCCCAAGCAGTTGAGTATTTCCTAAAAAAATCTTTATGCGTATCGTCTGTAAAATTAGAGCAATGTCCTTTCTCACAAGTTTTTGAAAAACACTTGATACCAAAATGGTTGTTGTTGTGGGTGGCTAACTTACTTTCTCCACAATTGCTTTCAATCAGACCTTGCGCTAGGGTAATGCTGGCAGGGATTCCATACTTTTTCATTTCTCCTTGTGCCACTTTAGCAAATCGTTTCACATAGTCTTGCTGTTTTTCGCGCTTTGCTTTTTTGACAGGCTCGCTATCTTTTGTAGCAAATTTTTGGTTAGAAAACGTCAAATTAGAATAAGTATTTGCCAGTGAACTGCTGATGGAAAGTGCTTCCGTTTTAACGGTATTTACCTCTTCCTCGGTGTTATAATTTACGCGCTGTGCTTTAGGATTTTCTACACTTTTTACTTCAGTAGTTAAGGATGCACTGGTTGCTATTTCATATTCAGAATTAAATCCTTCGCTATTAAAAGTAATCGAAATATCTTTTTTAACAATAAAGAAAACAGCTAATCCAAGAATAATTACCTTTGTGAATTGGTTTTTCTTCAGCAAACGAGCTAAGAATATTTGTAAAAATTTAGATTTTGCACCCATGATAGTTTATGCTATGAAATCAATAAATTGCTTTTGATAATATTAATGCAAATTAAAACAATTTGTTTTTAATATGCAAATTGTTTACTCTAAATTGTTTTATTTTTTTTTACTAACAAAACAGATTAATCAACATGTCAACTTTTTTAGCGGAGCTTTTAGGGACTATGATTTTAATTATTTTTGGTTGTGGGGTGGTTGGAGGTGTGCTACTCCAGCACTCCAAAGCACAAAACAGTGGTTGGATAGTCATTACTATTGCTTGGGGACTAGCAGTCACCATGGGCGTTTATGCAGTGGGCAAGGTGAGTGGCGCGCACTTAAATCCTGCGGTCACGATTGGTTTGGCGGCTGTGGGGGAATTCCCTTGGGAAAATGTGGGTTCTTACATTTTAGCACAATTGATTGGCGGTTTTTTAGGGGCTACTTTGGTTTGGTTACATTATTTACCTCATTGGGACAAAACAACTGACGAAGGTACTAAGCTAGCCGTTTTTGCTACTGCACCTGCTATCAGAGCAAACTGGTCTAATTTATTTAGTGAAACTATCGGAACATTTTTATTGCTACTTGGCTTATCTTTTATCGGTGCAAATCAATTTGCGGAAGGACTTAATCCTTTGGTTGTCGGCACTTTAATTCTCGCTATTGGTCTTTCCCTAGGTGGTACCACAGGCTACGCCATCAATCCTGTACGGGACTTCGCGCCTCGTTTAGCTCATTTCTTACTACCTATATCTGGAAAAGGAAATTCAGATTGGAGCTATGCTTTCATTCCGATAGTAGGTCCAATATTAGGCGGTGTACTCGGTACTAGTGTTTATCAATGGTTGTTTCAACAAAAAACAAGTCTGTGGTTGTGGATTACTTTGGCAGGATTTCTAGTTGTTGCTATTCTAGCTGTAAATGAAAACCTAAGAAAATCAAGCAGTTGAGAGACTGGAGATTAAAGGGCGTTACCAATTTATAGTGATATTATAAAAAAAAAGTTATCTAAAAAGATGCAACTATTGAAACATCTTTTATCTTTGTGGCGTAAATAGAAATAAAAAAAAGCCGTGCCAAATGACACAGCCTCAAATTACCCCAGTGCTAGTTTGTGAACTCATGAAAAAAGCTTAATATCTTAAATCGGTTTAGAGGACACTTTTAGACTTCTCATTTTCTAACCTTAACAACTGGTTTAATATATTGCAACAGTAAATTAAAATCTTTTAAAAAATGGAGGTGCTGTTACACCCCCATCGACATACCATAATCGGTTTCTGGTAATATATAAAGACACTAGCAATCACCAACCTATTGTAACTTGCTTGGAAAAAGCACCTTGCCCATTTGTATGAGCAAGGTCCGACATTCAACAAGTTATAATCTCATGAAAAAGAACGAATTTTACGAAAATCTTTAGGTTTCAAAGGTATTGGATTTTGTAGGGATACAAATGTTTAGGATATGTTCATGGAATTTTATTCTTGATTTTCGTTCCTTATGAGATTCAACTAACGGTCTAAGAACACTTTGTTGGGGTGGCTCCACCCAAGACATTAGCAGCACTTTCAATCCTCATCGTCCAAGGGATTACTTAGTTCCAAAGAAAATTGAAGAGCTTGTAGCTTGTGCTGCTGCTTGGGTTTTCTCTACTTTGTTGTAATCGGCAAATGGAAAATGTAATCTTACTTAAATCGGCAATCGAATAATATTCAACAAAGTGTTCTTTTTCCCGTCAGTTTATTTTAATCTGATTATTTCAAGTTTGTATTTCTCATCTTTTTGAGAACCTTCAAAAGTTCAGGATTTTTTTTCTTTTCTCCGTTATTTCCTTTTGATGATACAAAGATGGGGCGATTCACTTTGCTATACAAGAACAAAAAGAGCTTTTGTTGAAGTATATTTTTCCCTATCTTACATACAGTAATTACAAACTCTCCCTATTTAAAGCTATTTCACTCTTTCCTACTTGATCTCATTTTTGCATTTTGTTGAAAAAAGTATTTTAAAACAAGTGAAAAAAATTAATTTTTTTTCTGACAAAAAAGTAAAAATTCCTCACGACGGGATACTGAATAACTTTAAGAAATACTTAGTTCGCAGGTTATTTTTTAATTCAAATCATTGATTATCAATATTTTAAAATTATAAAATTATTTTATTCCTCCTTATCATCTATGTTTCTCTCTTGATGATTTTTTTTCTGCGTAGCGAATAAATAAAATGGTTTTTCCGTCTTTACGGAGCGAACTTTAAGAATGGGTTTAAAATGCAGATCATTTTAATTCAACTATTTGATAACAAATGATTTATAAATAAAATTGAATTTATCAAATCTTATTTGCGCCAAAAATGACGGATGAACCAATAGAATTAAAATTTCTATGAACAGCATTCGGGCTAAAACCCCTAAAATAAACTTAATGGGAGTGTTTTCACTGCAAAGAGGATAAGCGTGGAAAACCATGAACACAGAATTAGGAGGTGTAAGCGTTGCCATTTACAGTAACGGAAGAGTAGAATCACAACCGCGTAGCACCTTGCAAGCCAAACAAAACCATTTAATCTAAATACAATAAATACTTGCTTCGGATAGCTTTGAAGGCAGCTAAATCTTCCTGCCAACTGGTGCGAATGGCTTTTTCAGATGCACCAGCAATAATTTGAGTACGTAATTTATCTGTACCCGCCAGTTTGTCAAAATAGTTATTAAAGAACTTGTCTTTTTCTGGAAAATTTTGGTAGAATGAAATTAAATATTCCAAATCTAGGTACTTCTTTTTTGTAAATTACGCAAATCTAAATCTGCAAGGCTGTACCCTTTACAAATCATACCATCATGCAATGGTTTATTAGCCCCTGACATTGGTGCTGGTTTAAATTCGTAAGTGCCTTTGGGATAGCTTGGATGACCGTACACCTGAAATTGATTGTTCGTGCTCTCCCCACACTGACAGGTGTACCTTCAAAAAAGCATAGCGATGGATATAAATAGACTGCTCGAATATTTGGAATATTTGGAGAAGGTTTCGTCGGTAATTCGTAATATTTATTGTGGTCGTAGTTGCGGCATGGAACTACCTCTAGGCTACATTTTTTGCTATTTTTCAACCAGCCTTCTGAGTTGACCATTTGTGCGTATTCTCCTATGGTCATGCCATGCACCACTGGAACGCGATGCAACCCTACAAAAGAACGAAAAGCAGTATCCAAGACAGGTCCATCCACATAGTGACCATTAGGATTAGGGCGGTCTAGCACTATAAATTGAATGTTGTTTTCCGCGCAGGCTTCCATCACATAGTGCATCGTGGAAATGTAGGTGTAAAATCTTGCGCCCACGTCCTGAATATCAAAAATAATTAGGTCTATGCCTTTCAAATCAGCAGTATCTGGTTTGTAAGAATTTCCATACAACGAAATGATTGGAATACCCGTTTTAATATCTTTTCCATCAAGTATGGTAGCACCAGCATCTGCTACCCCCCTGAATCCATGTTCAGGTGCAAAAATTGCTTGAATCCGAATACCCAACGATAAAAGGGTATCTGCTAAATGAGTATCGCCTATGGTTGAAGTTTGGTTTACAACTAACCCAACCGATTTATTCTGAAGCGTTGGCAAATAGTTATCAATCTGAGCTGCACCGATAACAATTTCGGCATTATCGAATGAGGCAGTATTGGTCAAAAGTCGAGTAGTCCCACAACTTACTGCAATCACTAAAGAACATACTACCAATAATTTTTGCTTAGAGATCATTGTTGAATATTTAATGGTTAAAGAAGTCCGCTCTAAATAAGCACTATTTATTATTTGTTCAATGGCGTAAAACTAATTATTTATATTCTATTTTTTAGACGTTTTACAGAAAATAAAGTTACGCATAGCCGAATATTAACCATTTATTAATTCTCACAACCATTTTAATACTTCTCTTAAAACCCATAAATCGAATCCCCTAATGTTTAGCATTTCATTGTTGTTTTGTGTAAAATAGCAAAAACGCTCTAAATCTTCCCACTTTTTACCACTATTCAATGATTCTAGTTCAAACCTTTAGTTGTGTAGTAATTTAGAGATTTAGGCGAGAATTAGATAGTTTTTTAATACTAACAATTAGTTTAAAAAAAAATAAAAATACCTTTTTATAAAATATTTGTTTTAAAAAAAGACCTTTTTCATTTTTTTGTAGAAAAAATGTGTTAAATTTTTATTTAAAGTGGAAAAAAGTGGGAAAATGTGTAAAAAAGTTATATTTTTGAATCACCCTTTTAAGAAGGGGTTTTGTATTATTTTTTTAACAAGTATTGATTTAGGCTATTCTGTTTTTTTTTG
>JAAUTG010000326.1 GCA_012031785.1 Saprospiraceae bacterium
ACTATCCTTGCCCAGTTCAACATATCGTAGAAAGTTCAAGGCTTGTTGTATTTGCTTTGGCGTAGATGATATTGGTAAGCGAATTAATATTTCATCCTCTGTTCTATCTATGTGATATACCATCATTAAAGTTTTTACTCTAAACATTTTAGGAGCGCAACAAGTTGCAAAAAATCCGTTTTGCTTAGCTGGATGATGAATAACGCAGCAGTCTTTCAACCGCGCAATCCTGCGTATTTGCTCAAATCAACCCCTCTCTTAATGCTTTTACAACGGCTTCTGTGCCGCAATTGACGTGCAATTTGAGGGAAATATTTTTGAAATGGGTTTTGACGGTTTCTAGCGTGATGTTGCATTGTGCGGCAACCATTTTGTAGCTAAGCCCGTCTGCATAAAGGGTTAAAATTTCGGTTTCCCGTTTGGTGAGTTTGTACTTGGATTTAGGTTTGTGAAACTGGGTGAGCACTCGGCGCGCGATGCCTGGCGAAAACGGTACACCGCCTTCCATGACTTCCTTTATGGCTTCCACTAATTTTGGTAAGGGAGTTTTTTTTGAGCAAATAGCCATTCGCGCCAGCACAGAGGGCTTTGAATAGGTGTTCGTCGTCCTCAAAGACGGTGTGCATCAAAATTTGGGTGCTTGGCTTTGTGGCTTTTACTAATTTAACGCCTTCTATAC
The DNA here is from genome assembly GCA_012031785.1 of Saprospiraceae bacterium. GTDB lineage: Bacteria > Bacteroidota > Bacteroidia > Chitinophagales > Saprospiraceae > JAAUTG01. The sequence goes on from JAAUTG010000326.1 coordinate 680, forward strand.
CAGAAAGTGCTGGCATATCAATATCCATGATGACTACATCGGGGTTGGTTTGTTTCACGATTTCTTCTGCCTGTTTACAACTGGCGTAAGTGCCTTTTACCAGAAAAGTAGGCTCGCTGTTGAGCAGTATTTCTAAGGATTGTCGGAATTCGTTGTTATCGTCAAAAATTATGATGTTTATCATTAGCTATCAAGTTTGAATTTTTGGTGAAGGTAAAGGCGATTATTTTATTTTTCAATCCCGATTTTAGGGGATGGCTAGTTGAATTTCGATTAACGTACCTTGATTTTTTTGCCTGACGAGACCTGAAATTTTCCTTTCCATTTTTCGATACGTTGTCGCATATTTTTCATGCCGTTGCCTGCCTCGGCGTTTTTAGTGCTTATTCCTACCCCGTTATCTTCGACGGTTAGCTGAAGTATGTTTCGTTGTAAATCCATTACAACACTAACTATGTCTGCTTCAGCATGTTTGGAAATATTGGTGATGATTTCTTTGAACACCAAAAACAAATCTTGGCGTTTTTCGGTGTTCATTTTTAAGTCCTTCAGGTTGGAAGACATATCTATTTTTAGCTGAATATCTAAGGGTTCGAGGGTTTCGATGGCGTAGCGGGTTAGCTTGATGGCAATTTGTTCCAATTGATCGTTTTCGGGTTTTAAACTCCAGACGATTTGGTGCAGGGCTTCGTTGCTGTCACGCGCCGCTTGCATGATTTTTTGCGAATAGTCTATGGCATCGGTTGGTACTTTGGTGGAAAGATGCGCTAGTATTTCGATGTTGGTCAAACTGGTTCCAACGTCGTCGTGCAAATCTTGAGATATTTTCTGTCGAATAGTTTGCATTTTTAGAATTTGGCTAACTCGGTATTTGTAAAAAGCATAGAATAGCAAGGCTAATAGGGCTATCATCGCTCCTCGAAACCATAAGGTTTGATGATAAGCAGGTTGTACATAAAATGGCATTTTCAGTTCTTTGCCATAAGGTTTGCCTGTATCGTCTATGGTACGAACTTTAAACACGTAATATCCAGGCGAAAGATTGGTGTAAAATGCTTGGTGTGCCACGCTCGGTTCGCGCCAATCCTGTTCTAAGCCTTCCAAAAAGTAGCTGTATTGGGTATCGTTAATTTTTTGAAATTCAAGGCTGAAAAATCAAAACTGATGGCGTTTTGTTTGGGTTTCAGCACAAAAGACTTGTTCCAATCGGCATAAAAATCTTGGTTGCCCACTTTTATGTTACTTATGGCAATAGTCGCGTCCTCTTTTGCGGCAGAAAGTGCGTTGATAGTAACAACATTCCAGCCGCCAATATGACCAACCAATAAATTTTTCTTATCTGCCAGACAAAAACCACTCAAGGTATTGTTTGAAATCAAGCCATCATTCACCGTAAAACGTTTAAACGTGTTGGTGTTTTCATCAAAGAGATGCAAGCCATCAAAAGTGCCAATCCAAATTCTGTTCCAAGCATCCACCGCAATATTTCTGATTTCTACATCATAAATCCCATCCATTTCTGTCCATACGCCAAGTTGATTGCCATCTTTATCTAGTTTCCAGAGAATGTGCCAGCCAACAACCCAGATATTTCCTTTTAAGTCTTCTGCTATTTTCATAAAAGCATTAGAAGGAGTTTTGCCATTTTTATCTTTTGCGTCTGGTATTTTTTGGAAGATTTGCTTGGATTCGTCGAAGTAGAACATCCCTTGATAAGTCGCTATCCAAACTTTTTTTCGGCTATCCTCCAATATATCCATCACCCAGTTGCTATTTTTCATGAGCGTATCGTGGGTTTCGGGTTGCCACAGATGTAAAGTACGATGCGTTGTCATATCCAAAACACGAATTCCCTCGTAGTGGTTAGCTATCCAAAATCGTTTTTTGTGGTCAATCATGCCGACCGAATAGAATGGCACAGAAAAAAACTGGTGGTGGGTTTGGAAAGGCGTAGGTAGAAACTGCTCCTGTTGCGTATCAAAAGTGAATATGCCTTCAAAACGATTGTCGGTTTGGTCTGCTTTGCCGTCTGTCCAAGTTTGCCATTGATTTACGCCAATCCACAACTGGTGCTGGTCTTGGATCATCCATTTTGTTTCTCCTAAATTTGGATAAACGGGAAATTCAAAGTATTCCGTACTATTCAGCAAACGATTCCTATTCACAAACCACCTCTTGACAAACCTATCCAGTAAATTTCTTTTTGAAATTTATCCTGATGTATGACCTGTACCGTATTTCCAATAGGAACTAAGTAATTAAGGCTTATAGGCAGGTCATAATTTTGTATGGATTGGTTGTTTGGATTGAATTTAATGAGTCCTTGATTGGTACAGAACCAAACGATACTGTTTTTCTTACTTTTAAATATTGAATATACATAGAACTTATTTGGCAGAATACCTTCAAAAAAATAAAACCGTTGTAACGTAGGATTAAATAAAGCGATGCCATCGTTAGTACCAATCCAGATTACTTTTCCAAGACCTAAAATTGTATCTGCTAGAGCTGCGGTAGCACCTACTTCATTGAAAGGAAGTACAAAATTATTAAATTGATTATTTTTGGTATTATATTGAAACAGACCTATCGAACCACTTGTTGTTCCAGCCCATATCATTCCATCTTCGTCTATACTTCCATGACTTAGTTGGGTACCACTAGAATAGCCATCTTTGGGGCAATCCAAGCCAACTTTACAAATCAGCGAATCCAGTTGTTCATCGTATTGGAACAATCCAACTTCCATGCCTAATACCCAAATTTCCCCTGTTCTACTTTCAAGCACGCTTCCTTTATGCCACTTAAAAAGTGGTGCTTTTGAGCGGATATTTTTTGTGTTTACCCGTTTTGGGATGATAACAAATAATCCCATCTCTATCAGAAAGCCAAACCCTGCCTTTGGTATCTAAAAATACAGTATATCCGCCACCATCCTTTTCGCCTATCAAGGGACGGTAACTCAAATTGTTAATATCCAATACTTTTAATTGGAAAGACTCCTCTGTAAAATAAATTAAATTGCTATCTGCTACAACGGAATGTGTTTTTGTGAACCCAAACTGCTTAAACGCATACCCATCATATCTAGCAAGGCATCGGCGCGTGCCAATCCACAAGAACCCTTTATCATCTTCGGTCGCCCAACACACATCGTTGCTGGGCAAACCCTCGCGGTTGGAAATGTATTCAAAAGTGAGTTTGGGTATTTGGGCAGAAAGTTCAATGGAAAAGGACAGCAAAAGCAATAACCATGTTCTCATTATCATAGATTTTCATTTGATGCTTTTTTCAAAACAAGCCTTTGTAGAGAGTACTTGTGGCATCGGCTTCCTGCTGATTGGTCGTTTGCAATATCAGTAACTAATGCTGAGGTAACTTCAAGTCGAATGTCGTCAACTTAATAAAAATCTTGCTGTAATTGATGGGTACTTTCAGCGTTTTATGACCCATAAGCTATTGAAAATTATAAAATCATCCCTGTTCGTGCAGACTTCGCATAATTCAGCAGTTGGCTATCTAGTTTCTTGGCATTTTTTAAAAAACGATCAATAATCGGTACGGCGATTTTGGGATTAAATGCAGCCATGTGTCCTAAGCCGTGCAAACCACTTTCGATGCACGATGGGTTATCCAAATACAAGCAAGATTCCATGACCGAGGCAATGGCAAGGTAATACCTTGTGGTTTCATTATCTATATGTTGATATTGGTTAATTAGGTCGGCGGTAATATCTTCTGGTGTTCTAAGATTCACTTTGGTTTGCGCCAACTGTTTTTCCATAAATTCTCTTAAACCTTCTGGCATATCTTCATAATCCTCCTCGCTCATACTTGCCATAAAGGACATAGTTATCTGTTCTGGGTTTTCAAATTTTATCCAATTAGACAACGGTGTTACGTCCCAAAACATATAGCAAATGTAACTCAAGGGCGAAGATTCTTCCTTTGAATTAGCGCATAGTATCGGCGGACAGCGCGGTGCAAAACGTCTTTGAACAAGACAGATAAAGCACGCAACGCAGCTATCTTTCGTTCGATAGGAACTAGCACCGACTTAAATCCATGTACCAAATTACTACCAGTCCCATCAAAAAGATACGTCAACCCTATACCTACCTGATCATCGGAATAAGGCAATAAATCAATGCCTGGCTGCTGGCAGAGTTGTTCATAAAACAAAAAAGCCGTCATTGCATCTTCTTCCTCGCCAAAAGGAGAGGCTTCTTCTTCATGCGACTGCCAATACCACACTGGCTTTGTTACTGGGCGATTAAAAACATAGCCAAGTTGTTGTTGATATAAAGAAGTGATTTGCAAGATGTGCCATCGTTTTGTTGCTAAAAATCGCCTACTCATTACGCTTTTCGGCATCCGCGCTCTACTGTTTTTGGAGGATGTTTGGGTGTTGTCCTGTTGCTTTCATTTTCTAGGCGCAAAGTTATTCCTTTTTTCTTGCTCATCCATCCC
>JAAUTG010000327.1 GCA_012031785.1 Saprospiraceae bacterium
ATCAGATGCTTTTAGAGTTTCAAGATCGTCTCTTAATTCTGCAACAGAGTAATGAATTGGTATTTGGCGACTACCCAAAAATTCGCTGAAACTCTAGTTGATTCATCCCTGCAAACTGACTAGCAGTTCCTAATGTGATTTTTTGTAAATCGAGAAATTGTAAAAAACTTGCCGAATGGTTTTAACGCCTGTGGTGTATCAAAATCAGTCGTCGGGGCGTTGATAGATAAAACGCAGCCGTATCACTTGCCCGATAATTTTTACCCCCTCAGTAGTTTTCTCAAAACCAAGCAATCAAGGCTGATTGGCGAAGGGTTTATTGGGCGCAAACGGTATTTGATTCAGATGCGCCAAGCTTTTCGGGCGGGGCGGCACGTTTGTTTGCATGGATTGGGTGGATTGGGTAAAACGACTTTGGCGGAGGCGTTTGCCCATAATTACGACAATCACAGCCACACCACCGTTATTTTTAGAAATGGCAGTCAAATCAATGAAGCGCATATTCTCAATACGCTCAATAAGCGTTTTGCTAAAATAAACTCCGATTTGGCAGAACAAATACAGCAAGCGATAGACGACCCACAAACAGACGTATTGGATAAACTCCAATTGCTCATAGACAACTATCTCAATGGGCGCAAAACCATTTTGATATTCGATAATGTCGAAGATGTGCAAATGGACGCAGGCGGGGCATATCAACGCAGCATCGGCAGCGAGAGTTTGAGCGCATTTTTAAGGCATTTATGCCACAATACGCCCAAAAATTGCCATATTATATTCACCACCCGCTATAAAATCGAGGATTTGGCAGATGTGGTCGAACACCTCGCCTTAGATAAAATGGGCTATGCCGAGCAATACCGCTTGCTCAATTATTCCCAAATACTGAGGGGTATCCCACTGCAAGACAGAGACGATGTTTATAAACGTCTCGATGGACACCCACGCGGCTATGAGTATTTGGAAGCCTTACTGAAACACGATAAGACATTCAGTTGGCAACAAGTGAGTAAAGCCGAAGGCGATGTTTTTGAAAACCTCTTATTGGCAAAGGTGTATGAACGCTTAACGGAATCTGAAAAAGCGATTTTCCAAATGGTGTCTGTTTTTATTGCACGGACACCTTTGGCGGCATTGGCGGCAGTGAGTGGTGAAAATGAAGCGGATTTATTGCCTATTTTGCAGTCTTTGCAGGATTGGTCTTTGTGTTTTTTGGAAAAAGAAGGGCAGTTTGAGGTACACCGCTTGACGCGGGAGTGGATGGCGCAAAATGTGACTCTTGCTGAAAAAGTGGAGGAATGGGCGTTAAAAGCGGGTGAATATTTTCACGAACAATCAGATTTTGAGAATTTGATTTTTTTGGAATTGGCAAAAGAATACTACGAAATAGCAGAGGAGTGGCAGTTGTTTATGATGACTTTTTCTACTCTAGTAACTTTTTACAATCTGAAAGGCTTTAATGACCGTATCTTGGAACTCAACCAAATCATTTTGTCGAAAAATATTGATGAAGAAACTAATAGTAAAGCAATCGAAAATATTGGTCATTTAAATATTAAGTTAGGTTTTTATGAAGAAGCTTTAGCCTCCTTTGAACACTGTTTGAAAATTCATAAAAAATCAATAATTATTTAGGCGAAGGGGAGCTTTGATGTATATCGGACATACTTATTCTTCTAAAAAGGATTATGTTATGGCCTTGAATTATCTTGAAATGGCATTAGCTATTATGCATCAAATTGGTGATGAGGAAGACGATATAATTGAAGAGCTCAAAAGTTACGATGAAAATGATGATGAAAATGATGATGAAAATGATGATGTAGGGCTTTCTTATAAAAAAGTTGGTTCATCCGTAATTATGGCGATTAGTCAAAAAAGAGGATAATTTTGAGTTTAAAATGCTCAAAATTTCGATAACCAAAACCTTGTCGTTTAATCATTTTGATTACATTATTAATTCCTTCCACTACACCATTAGAAACTCGATGCTTGAAAAAATTAAGGACTTTATCTTTCCAATTATTCAAAGTATTAACAAAAGTGTTTAGGTATGAATTATTCAAAGCTTTAGCCTGTTCTTGCCATTGGTCTAGGAGTTTTTCAGCTTGTTCTTTGGTCAAATCGGTTTGAAAGATATTGTATAGTTCATTTTTCAAAAAGTACAAATCACGCAGTATTGGACTCAATCGAAAAGCCTTCATTAAAACTTTGCGCTGAGCTTGATCCAACTGTTCCCACGCCTTGAAAAGCAGCCACTTAATCCGCTTAAAAGCCTCTTCTTCTTGATGTGTTTTGCGTAAGCGTTTACGTTGCTTATCCAATACCGCATTGAGGTGACAAAAAAAATGGAATCGGTCAATCACCACATCTGCATTAGGAAAAACCGCTTTAGCCGTATTACTAAAACCTTCCCACATATCGCAAGAAAAAACCTTGATGTTTTCACAATACGCTTTTCCTTTTGCCTTGAAATAAGCAATCAAGCCTGCTTTATCTCTATAAGATAGCACATCTATAACTGTCCCACTATCTAAATCTACCAAAACAGTCGCATAATCTCCTTTGCCTTTCCTTTTCGCAAATTCGTCTATGCCCAGTTTAGTTACCTTTTTCGTGCTTAAATTTTCTAATGCCTTTTTGCCATATTCTTCTAAAATTCTTTGCAATACTTCCCATTGCACGTTTTCTCTTGCTCCTACTACTTGCAAACATTCTCGCTTTACACATTGATACAAATAGGCTTCTAGCCGTTTGGTCATCCCTCGGTTGCCTTCTACAAAATCAAACTTCTCCTCAAAATACCTATCACATAACTCACAATAGAACTGACGAGTAGTGAGAACAAGGTATACTTCCTTGCCAAATACGGATAAATCTCGTATTTTTCTCTCCCGCCTACGCTTAACTTTTTCTCGTTTTTGTAGGCAACATGGACATAGTTGTTCCTCTAGGATGCTTGAACATTCTATTTCCATGAGATTCCCTTTTATCTCTATTTTGGTGACTTCTATCCCCGTCAAATTCAACAATCCGTTGATAACTGTGTAATCTTCCATTTCTCTTTTTGCGCCAAAATTACGGATGAACCAAAATCAAGATTTGAAACTAAATTTAATCAAGAATTTAACTAATTTAGGGAATATTCAAGCTATTAGAGTATTTTTTAGGGAAGTATGAATTTTAACAGCTAGTTTTTACAGAGGGAAAAATTTCCACTTATTTTCCCTAAAACATCTTATCTTTGTTGAAAAGATAATTCTAATGGCCAAGAAGCACATCCGTTTCGACTGGGCAGCCAAGAAAATGCTGCGGGACAAGAAGAACTTCGGTATGCTTGAAGGCTTTAAAAGAAGGACGGAGGGAAGCGAATGGCTACAGTAACAATTTCATTGCTATATTGATGTTTTAACATATGTTTTGTTATCTTTGCAAAAAAGAGTTCTTATTCAACCAATTTGCTGATAATCGGCCCGATTTGTCCGGGTTTACAAAAAAGACAGGAACCTGACGACGTGCTTTATTGGCTCAGTCGCCCTGCCATAGAGCGCATCCGCGCTTTGGAGGAAATCAGGAAACAATATAACGATTGGAAATATGGTACTGGACGAAAATTTCAAAGAGTTTATAAGATTGTTAAACGCAAACGAGGTTAAATACTTAGTGGTAGGCGGCTTTGCCGTAGCTTATCATGGATACCCCCCCTATACGAAGGATATTGATTTCTGGGTTTGGGCCGACCTAGAAAAACGCTGGTCGCCTGCTAAAAACGGTACAAGATTTTGGTTAAGAAGACTTGTCCGATCCCGAAAACGTGATACAATTAGGCTATGAACCTCATCGGATAGACCTTATCATACAATTGGAAGGGCTGGATTTTGACACTTGTTTTGCTCAACGACAAGAAGCCACTTTTGAAGGAATTCCGATCCATTTTATTGGGTATAATGACTTGCTTAAAAATAAACGCTCTACCGGAAGGCTGAAAGATAAAGTGGATGTTCAAACACTTGAACGAAAAGCGAAAAAGAGGAAAAAGTAGCGCGTTCTACGGAAATAATAAATCCACGAATCAAGTAGCGTAAAGCGGATGCCAAATGTTTTTTTTATTTTCACATAAAATAATTGAAAATGAAATTTGTAGATGTAAAAAATGATGTTGCATTTCGCAAAATCTTTGGCAATGAGAACAAAAAAGTCATTTTGATTTCGTTTCTCAATGCAGTGCTCGGTTTGGAGGGGCAAAACCGAGTCAAGGAAGTCACTTTGCTCAACCCTTTCCAACTCCCCCGAATTGCTGGCGAGAAGTCTTCCATCATTGATGTCAGGGCAACGGACGAAAAAGGTGTAACTTTCATTGTCGAAATGCAGGTTGCAGAGCCAGCAGGCTTCGACAAGCGGGTGCTTTATTATACTAGCAAGGATTATGCAGGGCAGATTAATTCAGGAGATGATTATCCACTTTTACGTCCAGTCTATTTCATAGGCATCTTAAATTTTGACTACTTTCTCGGGGAAGATTACCTATCCTCTCATTCCATCATTGATGAGGCAACGGGAGAAAATGGCTTTAAGGATTTAAAATTTCGATTTATTGAACTGAGAAAGTTTAATAAAAAATCACATCAACTTAAAAGCATCATAGATAAATGGACGTTCTTCATCAAATACGCAGAAGATTTGGACGTTATGCCCGACAACGTTGACGATGAAGGATTGAAAGAGGCTTATGGAGAAGCAGCACAGCATAATTGGACCAAGGAAGCTTATAATGCTTACATTTATTCTGGCATTCGTGCACAAGATGAAAGAGGGCGAATAGAATTGGCAGAGCAAAAAGCTTTACAGAAAGGGAAAAAAGAAGAGAAAGAAAATGCAGTTATGGGCTTACATGAAAACGGTATATCAAACGATTTAATCGCAAAATCCCTTAAAATTTCAATAGAAAAAGTTGAAGAAATCATAAAAAAGACTCAAATACCGACAAAGGGTAAAAAACAAAAAAATCCACGAATCAAGTAGCGTAAAGCGGATGCCAAATGTTTTTTTTATTTTCACATAAAATAATTGAAAATGAAATTTGTAGATGTAAAAATGATGTTGCATTTCGCAAAATCTTTGGCAATGA
>JAAUTG010000328.1 GCA_012031785.1 Saprospiraceae bacterium
GGCTTGTTTTGCTAGCAACCAATTTTAGAAAAAATAAATGAGGAATATCAAAAAATAAATATTTTTTCATCACATGCAACAATGTTGCACTAATGATGTTTTATTTTTTTAAGGTTACTCTATTTCAGAAAATAGGAGGTACCTGCCTAAAATTGGAACTAGAATTAAAATACATGCGGTCGCGATTTTTAAGTTTACATTTAGATTTTTTAGGATTTTCAGCATCTATGCTTTGTGCATTACATTGCCTTTCTTTACCTTTCTTACTGTCTATCAGTACAATGGGTAGCTTACAATGGCTTGATAACTTTGGGGTAGAACTTGTTTTTATTTCAGTGAGTTTTGTAATCGCTAGTTGGTCACTGGGTCAGAGCTACTTTATGCAGCACAAAAAATTAGATGCTTTGCTGGTTGTGATTATCGGTTTTGTACTTATTTTGATTAGTCGTTTCGTGGTGGATTCAGCAGAAGTTATTTTCACCACTTTGGGAGGTTTACTTGTAGCTGTTGCTCATTTTGTAAATTGGAAATTGTCCAAAACCTGTACGTTAAGGCAAATATCTTATTAACTAACGTGATACAACTGGTTATTTAGTGATGGGGCTTTGAAAAGTTCTGTTTTTGAACCTTCCGAATACTTCACTACCAAGTACCCAAGGGTCAACCTAATAATAGTATTTACAAATAATCCTGACAAATAACCAATTATTGAGCGACAAATGGTTGAACTATGCAGCAAACCTACCACGAACTAGTTTATGAGGTAACTCGACAAATTCCTAAAGGGAGAGTTACTACTTATGGAGCTATCGCAGACTTTCTAACTTTAGGTTCAGCTCGCATGGTGGGATGGGCTTTGAACAATTGTACGTTCGGAATCACAAACATTCCAGCTCATCGTGTGGTCAATCGAAACGGAGAGTTATCTGGTAGAAATCATTTTCCTACTCCTACTTTGATGCAGGAACTATTGGAACAAGAAGGTGTTGCCATCGAAAATTGCCGCGTCAAAAATTTCAAGGAAGTGCTGTGGATGCCATCCGAAATGAAACAGTAATCAATGCTATTCGGTGTTGGTATTTAGTAGTTTGAGGCTAACTTTATTTCACTTTCACTGCTTTGCTCTTCCTATTTCCATACATCGTTTAGTTGCCCTTTTCTCAAGTTACTTCCTCTTTTGGAATATACGATTACCCAAGCATAAATTTGGCGCATCATTAAAGTTTGTCCTAAGCATTTGAGGGCTAACAGAAACTTATCTTTCCATGAAATGGAGCTAATTTCAATACGACTGTGCAAAAAATATTGCAATGTTTTGAATGATTGATGTTTGGCTTTGTTGCAAGTGCTGTACCATACGAGAGCAAGGACATTAGTGAAAAGTTTTTTATCAAATTGTTGAGTTTCCTCATTCCAAGCACGTAAAAATAGTAACCATTTTTCGATAGCCTGCAACTGCGCAATCTCAATCATGTTGCTATTGCTGTCAGAAATAAGCCAGTGTAAATCCATTTCTATTGGCTTATGCGGAATTTGGTAATACTGAAATTGTTGTCCAAAAATATATTTCAAACTTGCTTCGAGTTGTTGTGCTTTGGTAATACTCACGTTTTTTTGATGTTCGCGTCTAAAAAGTAATATCTTGGGAATGGTTGCTCCTTCAAAAACGCGAAGTATTTTAGAAAATCGAAGATAGTCTTCTGCTATTTCACATTCCTTCGTATATGGAAATTGCTGCGCCACTGCTGCCCGCATCATGATTCCTGATTGGGTTAATGGGCAGTAAAATAGAGAATAGGCAAGTATCGCTTCGTGAGTTAACATCGGTTTTCGAATACTCAACCAGTGTTTTTTCCCATTTGGGGCTATATACCTGGCATAAAAGCTGACCACACCCACTTGCGAATGAGTTTCTAAGAATTGTACTTGTTGGGCAATCATTTCCGGATGCGCCACGTCGTCAGCATCCATTCTGCTAATGTATTTGCCTTGTGCTAGTACCATGCCTTTGTTTGGAGTATCTATCAAGCCTAGATTTTGTGGATTGATAACTAACTTTATTTGAGGGTGCTTGTAACTTTGTATGATATTTAGACTCTCATCAGTAGAGCCATCGTCAATTATGATTAACTCTACATTAGAATAAGTTTGATGAAGGATGCTGTTGATTGCTTCTTTTACGTAAGGCGCAGCGTTGAAAACAGGCATGATGACGGAAACTAAAGGAATTTTCGTTTCTAAAGGCGATTTACCCACGTTGCAATTTGTTTACGAATCAAGAAATAATCTTGGACATTAAGAAACATATATTTTAGGGTTCCAAGATGTTGACGTGCATGCGCTTTCGTTAATCTATTGCCAAATAGCAGTTTCAGGCAACTTGTTAATACACCAATGGTATAGTTTTTAAGTACCCAAATTGAATAATAGAACCCGTTTGCAGGGATACCTCGTAAATGATGGTGGTAAGGAGCGAGTAGGAAAATGGATATACGCCTTTCCTTATTTAGCCTAAAAGCATATTCAGCAGTCAATCTGGCTTTAGTAATGAAGTGTTTAAACTTTAAATTTGGGTGATACCAAATTTCGTAGCCCGCCAATCGAAACGCTAAAATCAATTCGGAGTCCTCACCAGCCAACACCTTATTTTTCTCAGGACCTTTTAGTATAAAGTTGAATCCGGCTTCTTTTATTTATGATACACTTCATTTCTAATGGATAGCCCCGCGCCATATAGATAACCATTGTCTATTTTTCCTGCGGACAATGCCTGAGCCCCAACAGCATAGTAAGAACTTAAGTCTTGGAACCAACTTGGTGGCGGTATTTCACATACAGGTTCTCCATAACCTCCAAGTGCAGCCATGCTATGATTGGTTTCCATTTGTTCAAAAACTTGTCTAGCATAATCTTTAGCTAACCAGTTATCATCATCACAAAAAATGCTGTAGGTATATTTTGCATTTTTTATCCCGCAATCCCTTGCAAAACTCAGTCCCTGACGCGGTTCAAAACGATTTTGATTTTCGATAATTTGATATTTTTCAAACAACGACTTAGCTACGTCAGCAGTATTATCGGTGCTGTTGTTGTTCACCACAATCAATTCCCAAGCAATAGTTGTTGGTAATTCTTGTGCTGCAATGTGTTGTATAGTAGGCTCAAGCCTCGACGCGCTATTGTAAGTAGGGATGATGATAGAAATACCTTGTAGCATCAGGATAAAAATTCAGTGATTTGGTTCAAAAGTGCTTCGGCTGGCTGAGGCTCATAATAGGTTAAAGCTTGCATCCGCGCACACTTACCCATTTCCTCCCAACTTGGTTGTTGTTGCCAAGCTCTTTCCAAAGCCTCGTCCAAAAAAACATCTTTTGGGGCTGCCGCAATAAAACCATGTTCGCCATCTTGTACCAGTTCAGGCATCCCTGCAATATGAGTAATCACGGTTGGCCTACCGACTAGCATAGCTTCTACCAGCACTAATGGCATACCTTCAGATACAGAAGGTAAAATCACCAAATGCGCAGGTTTTAGAATGTCTAGGGTATGGCGATAACCTTTTAGAAATACTTTGTCCTGTAACTCAAAGTGGTGGATGAGTTCTTGCAGGTACATTTGGTCGTTACCGCTTCCATAAAGATGCAATTCATAAGGTCGTGATTTCCATTTGGGCTGGCTTAATACCTCTAGTAAAACATCTTGTCCCTTAGTAATAGTATCGTAAGTGGCTAACACCACCAACAAAAAGGGTGTTTTTAGTGCTGGATATGCTTGGTATTGAATATCGGATAAATTTACGGGATTTTTTGCGATTGCAGTATTGGGCAAACGCATAGCAAGTTGACGCTCAGTGGTCTGTAAGTTGCGTTTAGATACAAAAAAACAGCCTGAAACTAGCTTGAAATTTTTTCTTTGTTCTTGAAAATTAAAGCCGTATGGTTTTGCAAAATCGCTATTCCCATGGCAAATTAGAAATAAAGGAATTTTGGTTTTTCGGATAAGATAAGTTAAAAAAACATCATCGAGCAGTTCGTAAGTAGCTCCTTGACTGATGAGCATAAAGTCCGTATCAGGCGTAAAAAGTCGGGTGTAAGGATTTATAAATTTTAAATATCCCGCCAGTTTCAATTTTCCTTCCATAGGGTTGTAAAACAGGCGATTACCTAGAAAATCAATCAGCTTATAGACAAAAAGTAGTGTGTTTTTTCGGTAGTAAAAAACCACTCCAGATACTTGAAGTAGTTGCAATTTCTGAGGTTCGTTTTTCCAATGTTTTTTTGCTACTTTACAATGATGCCCATGCTGCTGGCAATATTGAACAAATTGATACCAAAGTTCCTCGCTTCCACCCCAAGCATGACCTGCCATTGTACTAACTACTGAGATATTCATAAAGTAGAAAGGTTTTATTTCAATAGTTTATAAACGTTGCTTAGGGGTTGTAATATTTGGTGCTTTTCCGTAGAACGGCTCAAAATAAGCAGGACTTTCAAACTCTTGAAGTTCAAAAGCATTTTGCGCAAACGACCCAAGATGGCGAGCATCGCAAAAGATAGGTTCAAAACTAGCAAAGGGAGACTGGAGGACTGCTTGGCACTTGGCAGCTCCGTTACCGGAAAAGACGATTTTTTTCCCCTGCTCCAAATAGGTTTGAAAAGATTGCTCGTGGATAATCAAGTTTTCTACAGGCGTAATGGCATTGCCTTCGCCGTCATACAAAGCAGCATACACTTCCATTCTTCTGGCGTCAATCATTGGGCAGTAAAGTGCATCGGAGTGATTGACAACCTGATGAGTAGCCCAAGCAATGGAAGCTAAAGTGCCTACTGCGATCAATGGAATATCTAGGGCGTAACAAATACCTTTTGCCACAGAAGTTCCTACTCGAAGCGAAGTGTAAGAACCCGGACCACTACTCAATGCCACAGCTTGAAGTTCGGAAAAAGAAACCGCAGCATGATCTAAACACGCTTGAATTAGCAATGTTAATTGGCTACTATGCTCAAAAGCGTGGTTAGCATTTGCAGTGGCTATAACTTGGTTTTGCTTGGAAAGAGCTACGGAACACACTTCCGTTAGCTGTTTCTATTAATAATATCAAAGGCATTGCTGTATCTTAT
>JAAUTG010000329.1 GCA_012031785.1 Saprospiraceae bacterium
CCAACCGATTTTAAAAGTCATTTTGTGTTGTAAGTCTGAGTTCGTTTGCTTTCCCCTGAAACAATAATAATGAAAAGATATGATAATACCTAGTAAATATTACTTAGGAAACTCAAAAAAACCAGTTTCTAAGTTTAAGGATAAACCTTCTATTTTGGTATCCATCGCATTACACAAAGCCATGATAACAGAAAACATAACAACAACAAAAGTTGAGTCCACTGGAATTAGTCTAAGTTTTTTTATTTTGACCTTTAAGCCAGTAAAATTCTTATTTTTAGATAAAAAATAATAAACTCCTGCTTCTACAGCTTTTTGAAAAATAAAATTATGATCATCACTCTCATACTCAACTAAAAGTAAAATTGTTGGTTTGTTTGGTATTTCTTCCATCGTTAAATGCACTTCACAAAAATAACCTTTATTCCCAACACCCTTTTTAATTTGATAAAAACCGACTGAACTCATTGATGATTAGTTTTTATTTATAGCAAATTTATATGATTCAAGGACTTGAAGGTTTGTGACTTTTGAACCATCTCTAAAAAATTGCGTATTTCTGAATAATGATTCGTCATTAATTATTACGTTAAACTCATAATTAGTAAACCCGTTTGTCTCATAAAAATCGGTACTACCAAATATTAAGGGCTCGACTCATTTATGCTACGCGCCTCTTACTCTGGCGGTTGCAAATAAACGTTTGATGCTGTATTTACCTGTGCCATTTGCAGCCACCATGAGCAGCCCACCAATAATAGCTAAGTTTTTCATAAAGAAAATAGACTGCAAACGCCGAAAATTATCAGACTGGTTGTAGCAAGGGTAAAGCACTTGACAATCCACAGGGTCATTCCAAAAAGAATGCACTGTAAAAGTCAAAGGTATCCAATAGCAAAGCAGCAATAACGCACCAAGTTTTGCGCGATAGCCAGTCAAAAGTAGCGTACCCCCCAAAATTAAAAATGCAATTGCACCTGTCAACAAGAGGTCCTGCCGCCAAGTCAATCCGTAGTAAGCCATTGCCATTTTGTTGGCTTTGAAATAAAATAGTGCATCATAAGCCTCAAAAATAAAAATAAACCCTAAGAAAATCCGTCCAATTAAATCAACAATATTTTTCATAATTTGTAGTTATCTTAATCCTTGAAGGTACTGGTGCAGCAACCATCAACAATTCCTTATTTATCCTTACAACTGCGTCAACATGTCATCTATTTTAGCAGAAAAAATACAACAATTGCCACAGCGAGCTAAAGATGCAAAAAAATCTACAAAAAAGTATTTTGAAAAAAATTGCGCGGCAGATACCTAAAGGATTGGACCAAACGATGCAGACGCTGCACGACGAAGTGTTTTCGGAAATTAACTGTTTGAATTGCGCCAATTGCTGTAAGACAACTAGCCCTATTTTTAGGGATAAAGATATAGATAGAATTGCTGCCCACTTGAATATGCGTCCTGGAAGATTCGTAGAACAATATTTAACACTAGATGAAGAAAATGACTATGTGCTTCTGACCGCACCTTGTCCCTTTTTGGACAAAGATAATTATTGCAAAATCTATGAAGTGCGCCCTAAAGCCTGCCGTGAATA
Organism: Saprospiraceae bacterium; assembly: GCA_012031785.1. Classification (GTDB taxonomy): domain Bacteria; phylum Bacteroidota; class Bacteroidia; order Chitinophagales; family Saprospiraceae; genus JAAUTG01. The sequence continues at coordinate 1,598 of JAAUTG010000329.1, forward strand.
TCCACATACGGATCGCAAGCAGTTTCATCAAATCTTGAATCTTACGCTGCAAAATACGGCGGTGTGTCCTGCCACTTTCGAGATAATCGAACGCTTGAAACAGCAATTACCTCTATCTTGACTAGTCACTTCTTGATGCTACGCAGTTCGTCATTTGCTGTTTAAAAAGGTTTTTCCTAGTAGCATGGGGTATGTGCAAATTGAGGTTGTCCGAAATAGTTGCTGGCGAATAGCAAATTGCGCAATAGGAGGTACTGCTAGAAGCTAAATACTTGCACTGCCGCGTCGTTTTTTCCTACAATTAACCACCTGTTGTTCAGTATTTCAATAGCTCGAATAGCACCTTTTATTTTCAACCCTGACTGATGGGATGGAACAAATTTGAAATTCATTTTGCTGTTGCCTTGTAGCAAAATACCATAGGTAGCATCGTAAATTCCAAATTCGGGTTTGGATTGATAAAAATTGCCGCCCAGCAATATGTCCAAATACCCGTCTTTATTGAAATCTCGAATTGAAATGGCATAAATTGGAGTCATTTGGGCTTCCACAGGCAGTGCTTGGGCTTCAAAACCTTTTGTGCCTTGATTGATAAATACCATTGAGCGTGTTTCTGTGACCTGTAATCGAATGGCTTTTCCCAATTGAGTAGGTGAAAAAATGGTGGACAAACTTTGCCCTTTGTAATCATCAAATTTTAGATACTTTTTCTTCAACTCTGGCAATTGGGCTACTAAATCTGTTCTTAATACAAAAGGTAAAGATTCATCTTGTTCATCGAATGTCAAAATTTGCTCTACACTACCATTATTATCAAAGTCGTTGACATACAAGGAAATAGACTTTCTATTGTTTGTTCTAAGCCGACTATTTAACCCTAAATTTCCTGCCACAATATCCAAATCACCGTCCTCATCCAAATCCGCCACTTCAAGGCAATGCCAAAGCCCTCGAGCCTTTTGAAAAGCAGCAATAGTTGTATCTCGCTTGAAGCTACCATTTTCATTTTTCAATAGCGTTAGCGGCATCCACTCTCCTGCCAATAGCAAATCTTCATCTTGGTCGCCGTCTATATCCAGCCAAAGTGCATCTGTCACTAGCCCAACATTCATCAAATCTGGAGCCAATTTTTTACTGACATCTTGAAATTGTCCCTTGCCGTCGTTGAGCAACAGATAGCTACTCACAGGTGTTCCATAGGCAAAAGGGCGCAAGCGAATCCCTACCAACAAATCCAAGTCGCCATCCTTGTCCACGTCGCTGGCTTTGACACAAGAGGAACTTTCAAATTGCGAACTTGGCAAAAGCTGAGACGATTTGCTAAATGCACCTTTACCGTCGTTAAAGTAAAGCCTATCAAGCAGTGCTGAAGCACTATTGGGAAATTCATTGCCACCACTTGCCACGTACAAATCCTGGTCGCCATCGCCATCTGCATCAAAAAAAAGCGCATCCGTGTCTTCGGAAATTTTATCCTGCTCGAAAAGTGCTTCATTACTAGGTTGGAAACTGCCATTCGCTTGCTGGATAAATAAAGCACTTGGGCTATCCTTGGCACCGCAAATGAATAGGTCTTCTATGTTATCGCCATTCACATCCGCTACTGCCATTTTAGGACCTTCCGTAGAAAGCATTTGGAATAACAAACGGTCTCGATCAAAATCGGAGAAGGCATTTTCTTTGTGTTGAAAATCAATTACTTGTGTTGCAGGTTTAAAAATAGTTGCTGCGGTTGGTTTTGAAAAATTAGAAGCCATAGCGGTGGCATCTTTTTCATCAATTTGGAGCAATTGGTCGGAAGTAATATTCGTCAGTTTGGATACTTTTCCACTATTCCAAAGCACGACAACGGAATCTATCTGCTGCAAATTGCCTAGTCCAAAATGCAAACGATGATCCACGCAGGATTGAAACCCACGCATTGGGGCTTGCTCTTGATAGTAGCGATTTTCGCCTGCATAAACGGTTACTTGTGCACCTAAGCCAAACGTATTTTTGGATTCGCCTGCTAAGGCGATAGACAAGGTGTGATGTTGGCGTATTTCTTTAGCGTGATTTTGATATAAAAATGGCGGCATGTTTACATTATTGACCACCAAATCCAAATCGCCGTCGTTGTCCAAATCGCCATAAGCCGAACCATTGGAAAAACTTGGCTCTGACAATCCCCATTCTTGTGCTTTATTGATAAATTCTATCGTATGTTGATTTGCAAAAGCATAGTTGGATAATGGCTGTGAAGGCATTTCATCAATTAGCTTTAAAATGGCTTGTTCTTCGGTTTGGATGAGTTGGCGCACCCGTTCTGGATTGGAATAAAAATTGACATAATCTTGGTCGAGTAAATCTTTGTAAATACCATTTGCGACAAATAAATCTTTCCAACCATCCGCATCCATATCAAAAATCAATGCACCCCAACTCCAGTCTGTAGCTTCAACCCCTGCCAATCGTCCGACTTCGCTAAACGTGCTATCACTGTTGTTGAGTTGGAGCATGTTTCTGCCAAACTGGCGATAAAAGCCTTGTTGAAACTTTCGTTGATGGGTGTTCCAGTCTTCAAATTGTGTTTTCGTTTTATAGCGAGCTTCCGAGGCGGGCAGCATTTCGGTTACGAAAATTTCAGGAAACCCATCGTTTGTTAAATCAGCCATGTCTGCTCCCATCGAACCCATGCTAATTTCGCGTATCCAATTTTCCAAATCTTCTTTGAAAGTACCATCTTGTTGGTTGATATACAGATAATCCTTCTCAAAAAAGTCGTTAGAAACATAAATATCTTGCCAGCCATCGCGGTTCACATCGCCAATAGTAACGCCTAACCCAAAACCAATCGTACTGCCATAAATACGCGCTTGCTCACTAAAATCTACAAAATGATCTCCTTCATTGCGATAAAGTTTATTCCCACCATTAGTGTCTCTTACGTTTCGATTTTGTTGATTCAAGTCGCTACCTGTGCCAATAGAACGCAAGGAATTGTTTAGTAAGTACATATCCAAATCCCCGTCTTTATCATAGTCCAAAAAACAGCGTGAACAGAAAGTCCTTCGTCTGCAATACCCAAAGCTTTTGCACTTTCCGTAAAAGTACCATCTTGATTATTGATAAACAGTTGGTTGTAGCGATTATCACCACCTGGTGGACCAGACTTACAAACATAAATATCCAACCAACCGTCGCCGTTGACATCCGCCATGCTTGCTCCCGTTGACCAAACGTTCTTGCAAACTACACCTGCCTTTTCGGTTACGTCTTCAAATTTCCAATTGCCTTTGTTTAAATACAATTGATTGTCCACCGAATTGCCACAAAAATAAATATCCAGCAAGCCGTCGTTGTTCACATCGCCCAAAGCAATGCCAGCACCGTTGTAGAAATTGCGAAAGGTGTAGGTATTAAATTCTTCTGTGGATTGGAGTTGGTTGATAAACGTGATGTTACAAGCCTTATTCGACATGGTTTCAAAGAGGGTTTGCTCTTGTTGCTTGGTGCAGGCGAGCAACATCAGAGAAAGAAAC
>JAAUTG010000330.1 GCA_012031785.1 Saprospiraceae bacterium
ATATACAGAAATATCTGGAACTTGTACTGTATCAGAGAAATATATTGAAAAAATTTTTATCTCCTGAAAAATTTTTTACTGTTTCTTGATTAAATTCTGATTCTTTTTTATCTTCAAAAACAACATATTAAATACTTTTTCTACTTTTTAAACAATAAACTTTTTTTATCATAAAAATCTCACCAGACGTGTCAAAACTAATTTTTTTAAAAACATAAAGAAATCTTCTTTTTGATAAAAAAAAGTTTTACTTTTGCGTCCACTTTAATTTAACGTGCAAATTGTATGCGGCATTACGAGGTGACATTTATAGTAGATCCAACCTTATCGAAGGACGAAATCAGAGCAATTGCTCAGAATTATGTCAATTCAATAGAGGATTTAGGTTGTAAAATAGTACATGTGGACGAGATGGGGCTGCGTCAACTGGCTTATCCGATAAAAAAGAAATCTTCAGGGGTTTATTATTGCGTGGAATATGCTATGGAAGTGCCAGGTGAGATTATTGATGCTATTGAGTTGGCGTTGCGAAGAGACGAGCGCATTATTCGCTTCTTGACCGTGGCACTAGACAAATTTGGTGTAAAGTTCAACGAAGATAAACGCAATGGATTAATAGGCAAAAAGAGGGAAGAGGTGAAAGAGGTAGCGGCAGCAACACCAATGGCAGGTAAAAAACGACGTAAGCCAGAGGATGAGGAAGAAGTGTTGGTCGAAGAAGTGTAGTGCAATTAATTAAGTATTAATTTGTCAATCTATATTTGAGTTAGTGAGCTACTTGTTTAGCATAGCGAACTAATTACAAAGTTCAATTCCATATAGGCGATGGCATCAAGAGATGATATTAAATTTTTAAGTAATCCTAAGATTGGGCAGCAACGTTCAAAATACTGTAGATTTAGAAAATACGGTATCAGACACATTGATTATAAAGATCCTGATTTTTTACTTCAGTTCATTAACGAGCAAGGAAAGGTCTTGCCAAGACGAATCACTGGTAATTCTTTGAAGTATCAGCGCAAAGTGGCTAGTGCAGTAAAACGTGCTCGTCATTTAGCAATTTTGCCTTACGTGGCAGACTTAATGAAATAAATAATTTGAGCAAAAACGTGCTATTATACATTATTGTGTCATTTATGTAGGCATTTAGTGTGTAGGCATTAGAGTGTTCAACCAAAATTAAAAGATAAAAAACGGCAACAGATGAACATCATATTGCTTCAAGATTTAGAAAAAGTAGGGGAGAAGTTTGAAGTAGTAGCGGTGAAGCCTGGCTATGGACGCAACTTCTTGATTCCTAAGAAAATGGCTATTATTGCTAATAAGGAAAACTTGGCAAAGTTAGAAGACCATAAGCAACGCGAAGCCGCCAAGGAAGCAAAACTAATAGAAGGTTATTTGGCTTTGAAAGAAAAAATTGAAGCTACGCCACTCACTATTGGTGCGAAAGCAGGTACCAGTGGTAAAATATTTGGTAGCGTAACGAGCGTTCAAATCATTCAAGCCTTGAAAGATCAGTTAGGTTTGGATGTAGATCGTCGCTTGGTAGATATGACAGAAGAAGTAAAGGACTTAGGTTCATATAAAGCACAGGTCAAATTCCACAAACAGGTGATAGCTGTGGTGAGTTTCGATGTGATTGCGGATTAATATTAGCAACTTCAGCTAGATATTAGGACGTTAAAAACCATATACAAAGTGAGCAACAGTAAGTGAATTTCTGTTGCTCACTTTGTGTTTTACAAGCCACAATAGGCTATTTTACTACAAAATCACAAGATTTAGCGTTGGCTTTTAGCCATTCTTCATGTGCTTGGTAGTTAGGCATTATCTTCTCAACTAATGCCCAGAAGCGGTCTGAATGATTCATTTCCACCAAGTGTGCTAATTCATGAATGATTACATAATCTAACACCTCTTGTGGCGCAAACAATAGGCGCGTAGAAAGATTAATATTCCTAGTAGATGAACAACTTCCCCAATTAGATTGGTTATATTTTAGTGCTACTTTTCCAACGACTTGCTTAAAATGTAAAGTGTTGAGTTCATGCACGCGGCGTTGAATCACGGGCAAGAAGTCTGCCCCTATCATTCTACTAATTAACTGTTTGATAGTGATTTCTACATAACTAGCTGGCTCTTCCTCTATTATGCGGAGATATAAAGTATTGTTTTCGCGTTTGATGTAATGTGAGTTGAAAGGACCATAAGTAACATCAAGGATATATACCTTTTCTCTAACTTTTATTTGGTCGCCTGTTTGAAAAGAATTTACCGTGAATTTCTCCCGCACTTCAGGATGCTTTTCAAGCACTTGTGCAATCCATGATTGGGCTTTTTCCATTTGTTTTGCTTCCTCTGCTTCCGAAATAAAATTGGGTAATCGAACTAAGAAACCTGTTTTCCCTAATGAAAATCTTACATCTCTTCGCTTCTCTTTATAAATCTTGATGGCAATGTTATATCCATTAATATCAATGTATTTCCTCATTATAATGCGTTTTTCAGTAAACTAAAACACTTACAAAACCTGAAAACTCCGAAGATTTTAAAAACAAGAGATTTTGAGTAAAAATTAAATGATTATCTAGTCGCATTGCTGTAGCTTTAAAACATAAATCATTGATAATCCATGTTTTAAAAGTGTAATTACTTACACTCAAGAAATGAAAATTATTAAACTAAAAATTTTCTATGCTTTCAGTACAAAACAAAGTACATCTAATCTACCTTAAAAATATTTTGACGGCATAACTTTTCCTAAAATATGGAATTGAGTAGTTTATCTTATTTATTTAAGTCATTGATTAACAGTTGTTATTCTTTTTTTACATCTATTCTAATACTTAAAACAGAGATTCCCCAAACTCATTTATTTGTATAATCGCAACGTATTAACCCTCTTATCTTTGTACTATCAAACGAGACAGAAGTGTTTAATACCAAATTAATCAAAAACGAACGGCTAAATGAGCCATTTGTTTCCGACGACTAGGTTTTACGCTGTATATTTTTTTAACATACTTGATTAACTGCTTCTATGTTTGTTGTCGTTACCTTACTATCGCTATATTGAAGTAACAAGGTAGTTAAAATAAGTATTGTTGTGTAGAGGGCTTCCAAAAAGGAAGTCCTTTTTTTATTTTTATGCGTTTTCTTGCTTTTTTTTGCATGATTCAGAAAAGTTAATATCTTTGTGTCATCAGGCAAAATAATACATGAAATTAATAATTGATAGCGGCTCAACAAAAACAACTTGGACTTCTATTACTGGGCAACATACAGTAACCACTATCCAGTCAGAGGGCATCAATCCCTATTTACAGGATTCTTCTACCATTGTACAAGCTATTCGGCAAACCTTTCAGGATGACTGTAATTTAGTTGATGCTGTTTATTTCTACGGTACAGGCGTAACGACAGGCAGTACCTCTAAGATTGAACAAAGTTTTAAATTAGCTTGCCCAAACTTACAATTCATTGAAAGTCATAGTGATATAGTAGCTGCTTCAAGAGCCTTATGCAAACACGAGCGTGGTATAGCTTGTATTTTGGGTACAGGCTCCAATAGTTGTGTTTATGATGGCGAGCAGGTGACGCAAAATATTGGTGGATTCGGATACCTGCTAGGTGATGAAGGCAGTGGTGCTGTACTAGGCAGACAATTACTTTCTGACTTTTTATATCGGGACATGCCTGAATCTATTTACCAGCAACTTCAAACAGCGTATCAATTAAATACAGATTTTATTTACGAAAACGTCTATCGCAGACCTTTCCCTAATCGTTTTTTAGCCAGTTTCGCCTTGTTTTTGCGCGATCATGTACAAGAAATTTACGTACAAGAATTAATAGAATTTCATTTCAAGCAATTTTTTGTTAAAAAGGTAACTTGTTATGAGCAGTTTCATAGCTATCCTATCCATTTCACAGGGTCAATAGCTTATTTTTTTAAAGAAATTCTCTGTAAAGTAGCTCCTTATTTTGATGTGGAGCTAGGACTAGTGCTGCAAGAACCAATGGAAGGACTGATTGAATATCATTAAACACCTAACCGACCTTAGGGAACTTGCTTTTACTCCGAAAGATAACGACTTTGAATAACCTGAATTTTAATAGTAAAAGAACTTTTTAAAAGTAAATAGTAAACTGCGTAATAGTTTATAACTCATAACTAGCTATGTTGAAGCCAGAACGTCATGCCATTATTTTAAGAGAAATTAACATTCACAATAAAGTGTTGTCTGCAGATTTGAGCGAATTACTTAATGTGTCAGAAGATACTGTGCGCAGGGATTTGAACGAACTGGCAGAAACAGGCAAAGTAGTCAAAGTCTATGGTGGAGCCTTATCGAAGTCTTATCATTGTCTGCTTATCCTAAGACAGAGGTGTATTCTTTTGAACATAAAACCAGAATTGCAGAAAAAGCATTGAATTTACTGCATGATGGAATGTTTATATTGATCAGTGGTGGTACAACTTGTCGAGAGTTTGCTAGAAAATTACCTATCCATCTCAATGCCACTATTTTTACGACCAGTTTACCAACCGCATTGCAGTTATTAGAACATCCTACTTTAGAAGTGATTTTTTTGGGAGGAAGACTATCAAAAAACTCACAGTTGGCAGTAACAGGCGAAGTCTTGCAACAATTAGGAGAAATACGAATGGACTTATGCTTCACAGGCTTAAATGGTCTGGATGTAGAAAAAGGGATGACAGACAACGATTGGGAAGTCGTACAGGTTACGAAAGCAATGATGCAATCATCTGATAAAATAGTAGCATTAAGTATATCTGAAAAATTAAATTCTGTGCAGCGTATCAAAGTTTGTAACTTGAACGATTTAGATGTATTAATTACAGAGTTAGAACCTGAACATGAACTGCTCTATCCGTTTCAATTGAATGGATTAAAAATTATATGAGTAAGTCATGTCGTGCGATTTATCTATTTGTATTTGGCTACTCGCTTTTTAAAATATTTTCTTTTGCTTGTATGAAAAGCCCATAAATTGGGGGTATTCAAGATAGTCGTATTTGGAAAAACGGCGAATAGCAAAAAATAAATTGCGTAAAGTCAGGGAGTAAG
>JAAUTG010000331.1 GCA_012031785.1 Saprospiraceae bacterium
GAGTATGGTATTCCTCGTTTTACAACCTGAGCGACTTGAAGTCGAAAGATTTTTGACCGCTACTGCGCTGATTTGCAAGCTGATTTACAAATTGTTGTTGCCATTTCGAATGCTTCCCGAAATAGTTTGGGCAATGCCTAAACTAGGTACATTCAACTTACATGGCTCCTTACTTCCAAAATATCGAGGTGCTGCACCTATTAATTGGGCAATCATTAAAGGCGAAATAGAAACAGGTGTAACAACGTTTTTTTTACAACAAGAAATTGATACAGGCGATATTTTATTTCAAGAAAAAATGCTTATTGAAGAAAATGATACTGCGGGCGACGTGCATGACCGAATGATGCTTTTAGGTGCGAAGGTAGTATTAAAAACTGTTCAATCTGTTGAAACCCAAACTATAAAGCCTATACCTCAAAATGATAATTTTGCGGTACTAGCACCTAAAATCTTCCATGAAACCTGTGAAATTAACTTTGAAGATTCCACTCAAAAAGTATATAATTTTATTCGTGGATTAAGCCCTTATCCTGCTGCTTGGACGACTTTGGACGGCTTGGAATTGAAAATTATACAAACCACGAAATTGTTAGAACCCCACAACTTGATAGCTGGTTCAGTGGTTACTAATGATAAGCATTTTATTAGAATTGCTACCAACGACGGTTTTATTGAAGTACATGAGTTACAACTACAAGGTAGGAAGCGCATGAAAACGAAAGAATTTTTAAACGGGTATAAAATTCCCCCTGAAACACAACTAAAACAACATGGAAGAAAATAAAACAGAGCAAGATTATCAAGCACTGACCGACCTCGTAGCCATCAATGTCTTAACGCAAATAGCTATTCACCAAATATCCACAGACCCTGAAGAAGGTAATCACCACTCTGATTCTGATGACGCAGAAGTCATTAATAACACTCAGAAAGTGTTATTTGGAAAATCAATTTCTCTGGAAAAGGCATGGAAATTATCAAGATGGATTAGAGCTTTCTTTGATAGATAAATCTAGCCACTCTAAAATACATAAATAGCTAATTATGAATCATTAAAAATTGCAGATAGAGTTTTTGAGTCTCGATTATTTACAGGTACAGGCAAATTTGCTTCTGCCCAATTAATGGAAGAAGCAATTTTAGCATCTGGTTCACAACTGACTACTGTAGCCCTCAAGCGCGTAGAAATGGATAATAAACAGGACGATATGTTGCGTCATTTACAACATCCACATCTACATTTGTTACCGAATACGTCTGGCGTAAGAACCGCTAAAGAAGCAGTTTTTGCTGCTCAATTAGCTAGAGAAGCTCTAGAGACTAACTGGCTAAAATTAGAAATACATCCTGACCCAAAGTATTTAATGCCTGACCCTATAGAAACCCTCAAAGCCACAGAGCAACTCGCTGCGTTAGGTTTTGTAATCCTACCTTACATTCATGCTGACCCTGTGCTTTGTAAGCGATTAGAAAATGCAGGAGCCGCTGTGGTAATGCCGCTTGGTTCTCCTATTGGTAGCAATAAAGGACTGAAAACTATTGACTTTTTGGAAATTATTATTGAGCAAAGTAAAGTGCCAGTAATTGTGGATGCAGGTATTGGCGCACCCTCTCACGCAGCGCAAGCCTTGGAAATGGGAGCAGATGCAGTGTTGGTGAACACCGCGATTGCTGTGGCGAGTAATCCTGTGGCAATGGCTATGGCTTTTAAACTAGCAGTAGAGGCAGGACGAATGGCGTTTGAGGCAAAGTTGAGTATCCCTTCTAAATATGCTCAAGCGAGCAGCCCATTGACTGCATTTTTGAGTGAGGTAAATTAATTTATGTCATTAGGTGAGCAGCAAATTGTGTAATTCTCTTGTACGTTCTGCCATTATGTCTGAAAATAAAAATTTTGTGTAAAAAAATCAAAGTTGGTTAAATAATTGTTAACTTTACGTCGTGCGTTGTGATAGCGCACACCAAACGTAGAAGTGAATATTTCTCTGTTTGATAGGTAACGAACTTCTAAATTTTTGATTGAATTTAAAGACTTTTTTACCCATGAAAAAAGTACTTGTAGTTTGCCAAGAAAATACAGCTCGAAGTCAAATGGCGGAAGGGTATCTCAGGTTCTATGGAAAGCAACGTTTTGAAGTTTATAGCGCAGACTTTAATCTACGTGAAGTCCATCCGCTCGCCGTTGCCATTATGTCAGAGGATAGTATTGACATTTCGTTGCAACGCACCAATCCAATAGAATACTGGCAGCACTTACGTTTCGATTATGTAATATTAGTTGGTGATATATCCCCCTCAGATTTACCCAGTTATTTAAAAACTGCAAAACAGATTGTGTGGAACTTACCCGACCCTGCTAAAGCTAAAGGGACGGAAGAAGAAAAGTTAGCTACTTTTAGGACAATCCGCGAGGAAATTAAATCATTATGTTTAATGTTTATTGGTCAGAAATTTCCACTTGGTGTACTATCCATGCAGTATTAAAATTAAATTTATCAAACTGCAGTAGCCACTTTCGCTAAGTGTGTTTGTCTTTTCTTAATGTTGTTGAGTATCCATTGTGGGTTACTAATACAATTAACCAAATTGATTACTAAAATGACGCATAACATCTACCAAAGTCTGTACGCTGTTGATATCCATAGCGTTGTACATAGACGCTCGAAATCCACCCACTGAACGATGCCCTTTCACTCCATCGCAACCTGCGGCTTGACAAGCCTCTAAAAGGGTTTTTCGTGCGCTGCGTTTTTTGCTACAAACACTGCGTTCATTACAGAGCGGTCTTCTGTTGCATTAGGACATTCAAAAAGTGGATTGGCATCAATTTCTTGATAGATTAAATCTGCCTTCACTTGATTGCGTTGTTGCATTTCGGTTACACCACCTTGTCCTTTCAACCAACGCAGTGTAAGCATAGTGACATAAATTGGAAATACAGGTCCCGTATTGTAAAGCGAACCATTCGCAATATGCAGCCTATAATCTAGCATGCTCGGTATAGCGCGTTCGGTTTTTCCTAGTAAATCCTTACGCACAATCACTAGCGTCATACCTGCTGGACCCATATTTTTTTGAGCACCGGCATAAATTAAGCCAAATTGTTCAATGTCAATAGGATAACTTAAAATATCGGAAGACATATCACATACTATAGGTACATTGGTCATCGGGAAAGAGCGATATTGTGTACCGTAAATCGTATTATTGCTGGTGAGGTGTAAGTAAGTGGCATCAGATGGTATTTCCACCTGTTTGGGAATGTAAGTGTAATTAGCTGCTTTAGAGGAAGCTAGTACTTCAACATTTCCAAACAATTGAGCTTCTTTAATGGCTTTTGCTGACCAAACACCAGTATCAATATAGCAAGCAGTGGCATTGGCAGGCAGTAAATTCATAGGTGCCATAAAAAATTGTGAACTGGCACCACCTGATAAAAACAACACCGCATGATGGTCTGAGATACCTATCAATTCGCGCAAAAGTGCTTCTGTTTCTTCCATAACAGCCGTAAAGGCTTTACTGCGATGCGAAATCTCTAAAATAGATAGTCCTGAATCGTCCAAGTCTATACAAGCTGCTGCTGCTTGCTGCATCACTGTTTTAGGTAGAATAGCGGGACCTGAACTGAAGTTGTGCATTGTCATTTTTTGCATTTATGCTTAGTTATTGTCTTTTTTACCAAATAATTTTTCGCTCCAAAGTTGGCGCAATTTTTCTTTGCGTTCGCTTTTTTCTGCTGACGGTTAGTTGCTTTTATCTAGTGTGGCTTTTTCTTCAGGATTTATTCCGTCCTGTAAATCTTCTGATGTGGGATATGAAGTGCGATTCTTTTGAAATAAATCACGCAAATATCCTGTACTGTCTTGCTCAAAGTAATTTTCGGTATTTAAAAGGCTATCAGACAGAAAAGGTGGACAGTCCAATTGAATAAGCGTGACTTCAGAAACAGGAGTAAATTTAGCGTTTCGGATATCACTGAACGATTTGTTGTTATAAACGCTGCGCATAAAATGTCCCCAAATCGGCAAAGCAGTACTAGCTCCTTGTCCTGCACTCAAAGACCGAAAATGTACACGCGGCGATTCTGCACCCACCCAAGCACCAGCTACCAAGTTAGGGGTATAGCCTATGAACCAACCGTCTGATTGATTTTGAGTAGTACCTGTTTTTTCCTGCAATATCCCCATTTAAGCCATAGTGATAGCGCAAACGTCTGGCGGTGCCACTATCTACCACTGTTTGTAGCATTTTGGTCATCATGTCAGCATGTTCAGGTGCAATGACTTGTTTAAAAGAAGTGTTCTGCTTGGATTTTGCATCAAAAATAACATTTCCATTGCTATCTTCAATTTTACTGATACTATAAAGCTCTGGTCGGCGACCTCGATTAGCGTAAGTGCTATATACCATGACCATTTCTTGTAAGGAAGCATCTACTGCACCAAGCGCAATAGCAGGCACTTTTGGAATGTCTCTACGAATGCCCATTTCCTTAGCCAGTTTGCGCACAGGGTCAATACCACTTTGGAGCAATACTTCTACGGTTATGGTGTTAACAGATTTACTTAATCCGCCTGCCATAGAGTAAAATCCACCATACGCACCATCTGAATTTTTGGGTTGCCAGTTTTTGTATTCTGGATAGCTAACCAAGACGTTTTGAAAATAGTTACAAGGCGAGATACCCTGCCGCAATGCTTCTGTATAGACAATAGGTTTGAAAGTTGAACCGACTTGTCGAGCAGAAGTAACATGGTCATACTGGAAATAACGATAGTCAATACCACCCACCCAAGCTCGAATTTTTCCTGTTTGAGGCTCCACAGCTAAGAATCCAGTATGCAAGATAGTCATATAGTATTTGATAGAATCCAAAGGAGTCATTTCCTTAATGGCTTCTCCATTTTTCCAGTCAAAAATTCTTATCTTTATAGGAGTGCTAAATGCTATCTTTATTTCTTCTTCTGAAGCACCATTTTTTTCAACGCTTGGTAGCGCGCAGACTTTTTCATAGCTTCTATCAATACTTCATCGTCGCCCCAAGGTTTTTGCCTTCCAACTTTTTGGAAGTTTGTT
>JAAUTG010000332.1 GCA_012031785.1 Saprospiraceae bacterium
GCTTACTTATTGGTACTATTTCAATTTTAATTATTTGAATGAAAGTATACTAACAAACCAATATCAAGCAAAACAGTCTATCAATTATATAACAATAACAAATCATTTAAGTTGTTTATAGAATCATCACAACATTAATCTAACATGATATTACTAACATGATTTTACTAACTAATTCATTAATAATAAAATGTTACGACAGATTGAGGGGCTATGTTTAAAGCATAGCCCTTTTATTTTCACCTGTTCGATTATGTGATTCCTTCTATTCTCATTTGCTGATAAAAATGGTATTATACCATTTTGCATTAAAGCTTAAAAAATCGTAATTGTGATAAAATTAATTTTTACACGTTTTGTCCTTAAATAACGTGATATCAAATTGTTTATAATATTTATCAAACGGTTTTGATGCTGATTGTAGGTTTCAGCACTCAATTTTTCGCCTTCCCGCATCACCAAACCCGCATAATTAAAAGGCAGATTGTGCGTAGAATCTACTTGATAAGCCTGTAATATCGAATCTTTAAGGACTTTATAATGTGGGTCGTCAGGATTATGGCTGTCGCCTTGTTTGATAAGGTCGGCTTCTACGGCTTTGTCAAATTCTATTTTGGAAGGTGAAGGGTAGCCATTTTGCCCTATCACTTGTGCAATGCGTGGCATAATAAGCGTAAAAAACAACCAACAACCTATCAATTTGATTAAAGACGATTTAGCAGTACGACTTTGGGCAGAAACCAAAACAGCAATCAGGCAAATAATAAAAAAATAAAAGTGCGTAAGTGCCAATTAATAAGCCGTAGCGAATCAAAACTTCGGTTTCAAAACCATTGCTTAATAAAATCAAAAATCCAAAAAATGCAGTGGAAAATAAAAGCACCAAACTTATAAAAAACAACCCTAATGTTTTTCCTAAAATAAGGCTTTGCCAAGAAATTCCTTGCGTAAAAAGTAGTTTTAAAATACCTTCCTCACGTTCTTTGGCAATTAGGTCATAGCCCAAGAAAAATAAAAGCAAAGGCACTAAAAGTTGCAAAATCATTGCTGCCGAAATTTGCCCAAACCGCAACAAACTGCTGGAGTGTCCTGCTTCCGAAAAATTAACCGTATTTTGTTTATGTGCTTCCAAAAAACGGATTTGCCTGTGTAAGCATCCATTCCAAAATCGAAAAAACTTAAAGGATATTTTTCCCGAAAAGCTACATAACCATAATGCGCCATTCGGTGCGGGTGCTTATCGGGGCTTGCTTCCCATCTTTCTCTTACTTCTTGGCTATAATGCTGGGCTAAGGTTTGGTGATGTTGTCTTTCCTGTTCGCCTACCCAAAGGGCAAGCACAAGAAAAGCCACAAAAAAAGCAAATAACAATTTTGTGCTTTTACTATTGGTAAAATTATTGACTACTTGCCGGGCCACGATAATTGCGTATTTTGTGGACATAAATTTGATTTTGAATTAATTTAAGCCTATTATTCCTACCTCGTTATGTTCTACTCGTTTCTAAAGCTTTTGGGATAAATTAATTTTTCGCTTGAATTTTCTAGAACTTACAAAAAATAGCCCAAAACCAGAAAGAATGGTTAATAAACCTAAAACCGAAAAAATTCTCAACAGCCAATTGTTAAAATTATCTCTTGCCACATAATCCATGGTGTGCAACATCCATAACACATCATATATACGCCATTGATTGTTTCTTATGGCTTCAACTTTTCCTGTTTGTTGAGCAACATATACAGTTAAATCTTGGGGCTTTTTGTAAGTAACGGCATACAGCGGCACATTTTTCTTTCGATATTCAGTATGATTAGAATGAGTTGAAATGAATTCAATTTTTTCAACTACTGTTGCTGTATAAGCAATACTTGAATTGGCGATTAAAATTGCCTCTTTTTGAGTAACACTATCTTTAATCATCAATGTTTCCACATCTATCATTAAGGATTTATTGCTGTAATTATTAGTAATGATATGGTAATAGCTATCATTAACACTGAAATCACCTCTACGGACTGAATTGAAAGTTCGGGATAGCTAACTTTAATCGAATCTATTGTTTTACAAAAAGGCAGTTCTTTGATAAAATCAGGGGTTTAGCCCCTGATTTTATATCTTCACTTTTCACAGATTTTATGTCAGTCCAACTAAAATATAATCCGCCAAGTGTCCAAGCTAAGAACTGTATTCCGATAGTTAAACCTAAATATCGGTGATACTTTCTCAGGTATCTGTGCAAGGTTCTTCTTAACATATTGTTAAAACTTGTAAGTAGCCGAAAGTATAAGATTTCTAGGCGGCGCTGGGAACAAACGAGTATAGTTTTGCGCACCTAACCAATACGTTTCGTCAAGTAAATTACCTACGTTTAGGGCTAATTGGATATTGCTACGAACAGGTGTATAGTACAAAGCGGCATCCAAAACTGTAAAAGCAGGCACTTCGAAGTCGCGCGTGAACCAAGGCACTCGACTTCCTTGATGCTGAACGCCAAAACCAATGCCCAAATCTTTGAGCAAACTATTTTCAGGAAAATTGTAGCGTGTCCAGAGATTTGCACTGTTTTGAGGGGTATTTTCTTTGCGTTGTCCAATCAAATTTTCATTGGCATCATTGATAACTACTGCGTCTATGTAGCTATACGAGGCGTAAACTTGAAAATTCTTTGCAATGTAACCTACTAGATCTATCTCAAAGCCACGACTACGGTCTTCTCCTCGTTGTACCAATAAATCGGGTTGAACAGGGTCGTTGGCACTTATCAAAATATTCCTTTGGGTAACTTCATACACTGCCAAAGTTGCTTGCAGTTGCCCATTAAAAAATTCGCCTTTTGCCCCCAGTTCTTTCAAATCACTTTCCAAAGGCTTGAATTGTGCTGCTGATTGGGTTGCCCAAAAGAAACTGCCTGTACTTGGCATCAAAGTTACGGTGTTCGATTGTGGTTGGAAACCTGTCAAGTAAGTACCATACACATTGATATTGGAAGTAACCGCATAGGTTAAGCCAATTCTTGGAATAAGGGCTGTATTTTCGAACGACAATTCCGTAGGTGTTTCATAGCCTGTAATATCTTCGAACCACTCTTGGCGGAGGCTTAGCAATGCTGATAATTTACCTACTTTGAACTGATTTTGTATATAAATAGCGTGAGTAGTCGTCAGTGCCGATGGAATTGCTATTCGACTGTTCAACGTATAATCGTTGATATTTCTGACAGTATAGGTCGGATTATTTAGGTCAAAATAATTGACATTCGGACGAGGCAAAGTTACGCCACCTATCGTAATGGTCTTATAATTAGCGGCATTAGCTACAACAAAACTACCGGCGACACTACCATCTTGTAACAAGAAACCGCGTGCTGCATTTTGTCCGCCACCTTTTATTTTTCCCAACTGCTCAAATCATATCCTATTAACAACTTGTTGCTGATGTTATCTTTTCGGAAATCAAAATTAAAGTAAGCGTTAAAATTGTCAATATTCCAGTCTTGTTGGCGTTGCACAAACTGCATTCCTACCAAAGAAGTAACAGGATTATTATTGATATCTCTTGCAAAAGCGTTGGTAGTACGGTGTTCTTGTAAGTCCTCCAGCCAGGTTTGTTTCATATATTGGGCATTAAAGCCAATGTTTTAAGTTGAATTTGTAGCGAAGGCATGGTGATTAAGATAAATTCTTTGGATACAAAAAAGTCGTTTTGGCGCGCCCAAATTCAAACTTATGGGTGTGCTGTTGAGTTCGGTTTCCCCTGCTTTTGCCCCAAATATGGGTTGCCCTCTGTCCAAATTACCATTAATTGACTCATAATCCATTTCTACATTCACCGAAGTTTTTTCATTGGGCTTGTAGGTAAAGGAAGGGGAAAGCAAAAAAGAATTATTATTGACCAAATCTCGGTAACTTTTAGCTTCCTGATACGCTCCGTTCAAACGATAAAGCAGCGTCTTAGAGTCGTTCAAAGCACCTGTAAAGTCTAAAGTAGCTCGCAAAGTGCTAAAACTTCCAGCGCTCAAGCTAATTTCTCTTTTAGTTTCTGCTAATGGTTTTTTTGTGACCATATTGATACTTCCGCCAGGGTCAACACTGCTCATCGTAATAGAAGCAGGACCTTTCAAAACTTCCACTCTTTCAATATTGCTCGTAAGCGGCTGAATAAAGTAGAATTGTCGTGTTCTCATTCCGTTGATGATTTGCCCTTCTTCGTTTTGGCTGATGCCTCTGATGTTGTATTGATTATAAAAACTCGATGGTGTAACTCCACTCACCACTTTTACGGCATCAGCTAACTGAAACGCCTGACGGTCGGCAATCAATTCTTTGGTAATTGTACCTAAACTTTGTGGTAGTTCCAAATTAGAAATGGCTATTTTGGTTGCCGAAAAACTGTATGCAGAATTATAGTCTTGCGCTTTACGACCTATAACTTCTACGGCTTGAAGTTCTGGCGAGATAGACCTTAATTGTATGTCCATGAAAGAAGCCGTAGCAGGAATAACGTATTTTTGGTAACCCACATACGAAATCTCCAAAATACCCTCGCCATTTAAGGAGAAATTTCCCAAACTATCGGTTATTGTACCAATATTGGTGCTTTTTAGCTGTACACTTGCTCCATAAATAGGGCTTTTCGTGTCCGTATCTACCACACGCCCTCTAATCGTTTGAGCGTTCACTTGCATACAAAACAAGACAAACAAAAATGTAATTGTGTAAAATTTTTTCATTTTAAGATTTATTAATTTTTCATAAATTCCAAATACAATTTTTCCAATTCATTGGCACTGACTTCTTCGCTGCGAAGTTCTTTTACCAAAGTTCCTTTTTTGAGGATTCCGATTCGATGACAAACTTCTCGCACCCGAAAAATATCGTGAGAAGCCATCAAAATCGTAGCACCTTCGGCAGCCAATTTTTTCAATAACTCTGAAAGTTCATTGCTTGCCAAAGGGTCTAAACCGCTTGCGGGTTCGTCCAAGAGGTACACTTTTGCTTTTTTGGCGTAGGCTATTGCAATACCTACTTTTTGTCGCATACCTTTGGATAATCAGACACTTTTTTGTGGTGGG
>JAAUTG010000333.1 GCA_012031785.1 Saprospiraceae bacterium
GGCAATGCTAAGCGAAGGATATGCTTGTTCTACAAGGCTTTTTTCCTACGATTTGCTGCGATTTTGTACTTGCTGCAATTTTTTTCAAGAACTCTACTTCCACTTTCAACTGTCCGATTTGTTGATACAAAGGACTTGTAATTACCTCTATATCAATGCTATCAGCATCGGACTTGCGACCAAACAGACTGGAGCTTTGTTCTATAAGCACCTTTTTCCATTCACTAATTTGGTTCGCATGTAATTCGTATTCTTCTGTCAATTGTGACAGCGTCTTTTGCTCTTTTATGGCTTCAATGGCCACTTTACTTTTGAACTCTGAGCTGTGATGTCGTCTCGTTTTTTTCATCCTTGTGACATTAATTTTAAGTGCAAAGTTAATTATTCTTTCACCTTAATTACCTGTCCAATTTTTGGGGAGCAGCATACTTTTTCTCGCTACCTTCTATTTCAAATTAGTTCTAAAAAAAGTGTCTATTTTGTCAAAAGGAATGACATCTATTTTATCATATAAATCGGTATGAACAGCGTTTGGAACGATGAGTAATTCTTTTGGTTCGTTTGCGTTTTCAAAAGCGGTTTCGCTAAAATATCTTGAATGTGCTTTTTCGCCAGCAATAATCAAAATAGGTCTTGGTGAAATTTCTTTGATATAGGTTAAAATAGGCATATTCATAAACGACAAAGGCGTAGTTGCAGTCCAAGAATTTCCCGAATTTACAGTAACGCTTAATGATATCCTCTTTTCGTTCGATAATAATCGTAATAATCTTTTAAAAACTGTGGTGCATCGTCATTTAATGCTTTGTTTCCTTCTGGTCCATATGAAAATGTTTCTGCTTCTGCATCTTTCCAACGTTGTTCGCCTAATTGTTCTAACATTTTTGTTCGTTGCTCCAGCGTTACCGCATCATTATAACCCTTCGACATTACTCTTGTCATATCGTACATTGTTGAAGCCACCACAGCTTTTATGCGTTTGTCAACCGCAGTAGCATTAAGGGCAAATCCTCCAAACCGCAAATTCCGATGTGATGCCGATTTTTCTCTATCCACATTTTTTGCAATCCTAAAAATCAACCGCTGCACTGAAATCTTCGGTACTAATTTCTGGTGATGCCAAATTTCTCGGCTCGCCACCACTTTCGCCTGTGTAAGAAGGGTCGAATGCTACAACCGCAAAACCACGTTCCGCCATTTGGTTGGCATACAAACCAGACGATTGTTCTTTTACAGCACCAAAAGGTCCGCTGATTGCCAAAGCAGATAATTTTTCGTTTCCAGCATTTTTGGGAAGATACAAATCGCCTGAAAGTATAATGCCATAGCGGTTTTTGAAAGTCACTTTTTGACGTATTACCTTTTCGCTTAGATCAAAAGTATAGTGTTCTGTTGTATCTGTTTTATTCATTATTTCTGAATTTTTATCGCTTTTATTTTGTGTGCAAGATTGTCCCAAAAACATCAGGATAGTGACTGCAATAATTGATAGTTTTTTCATCTTTTCTTGAATTATTTTTGAATTGAATATTGTTCGTCCGTTACCGCTTCATTCCATTCTACAATTCCTTCGTCGGTTTTTGGGATGATGTATAGTTGTTGCAAACCCACATCAGCACTTGCTCCGTGCCAATGACGAACATTGGGTGGACATTTGACAACATCACCTTTTTTAATAATTTCAATCTCTTTTCCTTCAATTTGATGGTAGCCAATCCCATCAGTGATAATTAAAATCTGCCCGGCAGGATGACTGTGCCAATGGCTTCTTGCACCAGGTTCGAAGTAAACGTTTCCCACCAAGGTGTTGTAAACGCTGTCTGCATCTACCAAGGCTGTTGGGTAAGCGTTTCCTGTAAATAAATCGTTTGTGCCTTTTTCACCTTTCGGGAAAATTTCTACAAGTTCCTTTGTATTTGTATTCATTTTTTCTTGATTTTGATTGTTACACGATAGTATGGTAATTGCCAACACCATCATTGCTGTAGTTATTTTTAAAGTATTTTTCAAAGTGATTTAATTTTAATTGTTTTCAAATTTTACAATTACATTTCCATTGCCCAATGCAGTTGCAAGCCCCGTCGGGTTGTCAACATATCCAAGTTTTGTATAACTGTATGAGGTGTTGAAACTTTTGTAAAACAACACCAATGTATTACTTCCATAAAGCGTTAAATCGCCTGCTTTAATAGTGCCACCAACGGAAGCATTTGTGGGAAGTGGGTTAGGCAAGTCGAAATATTTTTCGTTGTTATTTAATTCCGTCATATTGATGGTAAGCGGAAACATTGCCCTGAAAGCCGTTGCACTTGGGTTATCGTACAATGTTGCTGTAAAAACTGCGGTGCCAACTGTAATTTTCATTTTACTGTTTGAAGGGATATTATTCGAAGTGCCATTATTTTGATTTGGTGTTGTGTTATCATTTTTGCTACAAGCAAACAGGGAAACGCAAACAAAACATATAAAAATTGCTATTCCTATTTTCATTTTATATTGATTTAATTTCTTTAATAATTTTCGCAGGAATGCCACCCACCACTACATTGTCTGGTACATCTTTAGTAACAACCGAACCAGCGGAAACAACAGCATTTTCGCCCACAGTTACACCTTGCAAAATCGTTGCATTTGCTCCAATCCACGCATTTTTTTTAATATGAATAGGTTTCGGAATGAGTGATTGTCTTTCAGTAGGATTAAGCGGATGACTTTCGGTTAGCAGACTTACTTTTGGAGCAATCAACACGTTGTCTTCAATGGTTATTCCACCTAAATCCAAAAAAACACAATCGAAATTGATAAATACATTTTTGCCGATTTTGGTATGCTTTCCGTAATTGATGTACAAAGGCGTAAAAACCGTAACAGTTTCATCAATTTCGGTTGCGGTAATTTGGCTTAATAGTGCTCTGATTTCATTTGGGTTTGATGAGTTGTTCATCTTTAGCAACAATGCTTTTGTAGCAAAAGAAGCTTCACGCATTTTGTATGCTTGAGCGTCATTTGAAGAAATGGTTTCTCCGTTTCGTAATCTTTCAAAAATATCTGTTGCTTGCATTATTCTAAAATTAATACTGCAAAGTTAAAACCAATTGAAAGGTGTTTTGTTGCATTTATAACGCAATAAATGTCAAATATTGCGTATTTTTGCCGTGTAGATTTTAGTTTGATTAAATATGATAGAAAATGAAAAGGTAATCTTGTACAAAACAGCATCAACGGCTCAATTTCCCGAAGATTTTCAATCTCGGTTTCATACCCATATTTATTGTCAAAGTGGAACGATAAAATTTAATTTCAACAATCGGCAATTCCATTGCAAAAAGGGCGAGTTTGTTTTTTGGTTGGCTGGTCTTTCCGTAACCGATATAAGTTTTTCAGTGAATTTTAAAGCAATCATTTTGCTTGTCGAGAACAATTTATTGACCAATAATTTACCGAGTGCAACGGTTAGTATAGATGCCTATATTCATTCTAAAGAAAATCCGATTTTGCATCCTGACAAGCAAGACAAAGAGAAGATTTTGAAAAATTTTCAGTTGCTGTATGATAAATCGAAAGAAGTAAATCACCGATTTTATGAAGAACTATTGAAACTTCAAATGCAAGTTTTTTTGTTAGAAATGTGGCATATTTTTGAAGATGAGCTCGACAGGAAAAACGAAGTTTACAAAGCGGAAATTTATACGAAAAGTTTTTACAATTAGTTCAGCAATATTGTATGAAAGAACGAGAAGTTCGGTTTTACAGCAGGTTAAACGCATCAATTATGACGCTTCCATGACAGAATTATTTTTGGTTTTTTTGAAGAAATTTTGGACGCTATCTAAGGCGTATTGCTCATCCCAAGCGGCGTTTTTTCGTTTGACTTTCAAACTATTCTTGTCAGGAGCATTTATCAATATTTCAAGGGCAATCTTTCGCAAAGTATTGAGATTTTCTGGTGCATTGCCTTTACGAACTCGACAGTTATCCTCTCGAAATACTACATCTAACATCCAATGTAGGTTATTTTCTATTCCCCAGTGCCCTCGTATAAGTTCATTAAATTGGGCTGCATCTTTATCCAAATCGCTAATATAGTAACGGGTTTGGGTTTCTTTATGAAACTCCCCCCCTTTATTAATTTCTCGCGTGGTATCTATTTTCAACACTGTTCGGCAATTTTTGTAAGCATGGGTCTGATCCAACAATTCTACTTGTTTACTCAACGTACAACGGCGTTGTTCTATGCGTCCTCCTACATAATCCGTTTGCTTGTTCACTTCAAAGCCATCGGTATGCTCTTGTTCAAAATGAGTAGTCAATTGCGCTAACAGTTTTTTATTCCCGCCTTTGACGGATAGAATATAGTGTCCTAGCTTTGCTATAATTAATGCTGCCAAAACTGGCGTACATAAGACTGCATCTATGCTTACAATACTGTGTTCTATATCCATACAACGTATCAGTTGAGGGATAGCTGTTTTTTCATTCGTCTTTGACGCTATTCTCTGCTGACCCAGTACCACTCGCTCCTTATTTGCCCATGCGGTAAGAATCCCTATCCCGTCATTCTTGCGTACCTTCTTTCCATCTTTTGAACTTTTACGAGCTGTTCCACGCAATACCTTGCCGTCTATATTGACCAAATAATCCCCTTCATAGGAAAGTACAATTTCGCTGCAGGCTATTAGTATCTCGCTAAATGCCTTTACGTCTAAATGCTGAAACGTCCGTTCTATGGTATCATGGGACGGTATCTGTTGTAAATTGGGCAAAAACGTTCTTAGAAATTCTATTTTCTTTTTCCCATAAGATGCTATTTCTACTGCATCGTTCGCATCTGATAAAACCGCAAACAAGGATATGACCAGTATTTCTGTTAACGAGTATTTGCACATCCCGCGTTGGCGATGATCGGGAAGTTTGTTCATTATTTTACTATTTCCATCTCGCAAAATTATTATTTTCCTTTTTCATACTTTTGTCTAACTTTTGTCATATTTGATGCGTTTAACCTGGTTTCAATTCTGATAAAGATTTTATCAGCGGCTTGCACAATTTGGTCAATCAAAAAGCTAAAA
>JAAUTG010000044.1 GCA_012031785.1 Saprospiraceae bacterium
ACTGGGTAGGATTTTATATCTTGGATCAAGGCAAACTCAAAGTTGGTCCTTACCAAGGTACTTTAGGATGTTGCACATAGAGTTGAGTTAGGGGTGTTTGTGGAAAAGCAGCACGCGAAAAAAAGACGCAAAATTGTTGACAATGTTCATAATTTGCAACAAGGAACTGCGCATATTGCTTGTGACCCAAACAGTCAGTCAGAAATTGTACTGCCAGTTTTCGACAATACCCAAAATCTAATTGCAGTATTGGATATAGATAGCACACTACAATCTTCTTTTGATGAAATTGACCAACAATATTTGGAAATTATGCTAGAAAGGCACTTTACACAAAGTGCTTTAACTACATATAGTTTAAGCTGATGAACCCCATAGAGTAATAAGACAAAATTTACTATTTGAGCCCTTTCATAGTTGAAAGTTTTGATGTGTAACGCAATGATTGTCAAATGATTTATTGATGTTACGCAACTTACTATTTGCAATCAGACGGTTACTTTTTAAAAAAACTTTCTCGCGTTTGCCTAAATCGCCTACAAATTTAGATGGTGTAGAACAGTTGTATTTAGGCAAACGGCGAATAGTAGATTGCGTAACATCAGTGACTTAGGCTCACACTTTGGAGTAAAGCAATTGCTTTACTCCAAAGTACGATCCAACCGATACAATTGGAGGTCTTCTATGAGGCGAATTAGTTTGTCTGCATAGTTCGGATCGGTAGCATATCCTGCTTTTTTCAGTCCTTTTGCCCAACTTTTATAGTCGGTTTTGTTTAAGTTCTGTAAGTGCTTGTAGCGACTACCCTGCAATAAATTACTATGCGCTCGGTAACTTTCCCAAGCAGTGTTATATTTGATGAAAAAATCCTTATGAGTATCGTCCGTAAAATTGGCACAATGCCCCTTATTGCATTTTTTGGAAAAACATTTTACTCCAAAATGGTTATTATTCATCTTCGCTAATCGGCTTTCTCCACAATCACTTTCTATTAAACCCTGCGCCAGCGTAATGCTTGCAGGGATTTTATATTTTTGCATCTCTACTTGCGCCACTTTGGCAAAGCGTTTTACGTAAGCGATTTGTTTTTTTCGCTTTGCTTCTGCTTCCATTGCTGGCGTTAACTCAGAGATAGTAACGTTTTTATACGTGTTACCTACATTGCTTTCTTGTGCCACTTTTGCCTGTTCCACAACTGGCTTCACTGCTTGATGCTCAAATAAAGACAAATTCAAAGGTACAGAAACTTGATGATCATCTCGCTGTGCTGCAGGCATTGCCACTGCTGGACTTTCTATATTTTCCGATTTTTTTGCGACACTAAAATTAAATTGGCAACTGAACTCTTTATTTAGCACTAACCATGCCAAAACTGCAAGTGTTATCCAATTGAATTTAAGGCTATTCCATAGAATTAGCCCAGTGTTGTTCCACCAAAACCCAGGTAAACGAGGGGAAAAGCAATTTCTTGCTTTACGACTGATTAAAGTAATGCGATTGTTCATTTTTGTGGAATTTAATCGTGAAAAAAAGTAATTAGCTAAGCAGCAACGAGTAATAGTATGGGCTAATTTTTTACTTTTAAATACCTTACTACTATCCGTTGTATTTAGAAAGAGATTAATCAAAAAAGTAACATCTTCATCAAAAAATTACAATATTTTTCTCTAGTAATTGTTATTGACTAGTATATTGCACTTAAACTGGGCATGTCGCTGAGCAAGAAGCCACTCCGTTATTTTTTTCAGTATGATGACTGCTAATGCGTTCAAAATTGCAGCAAGAAAAGAGCAAACCCTAAATTGCTTCGCTATTCATACCATAATCCTCTGTTCCTCGTTCCTGATAGTTGCGCAAAACACCTTTCGTATCTTTCACACTTTACTTTAAAATACAGAAAAAGATGTACAAGACTTACCTAAAAAATTTAATAGGAAGCTAAAGTACGATTTCTCGAACTCTAACTTCCTATCAAATTTGCTAAACAATTTGTAAGCCAAATTTTATTCTGACTTCTGTTTACTCAAATTAGCTCCGATGTTAATCTCCTAACACTGGTGATAACCAACGCGCGGCATCTTCTATACTCATTCCTTTTCTTTGTGCATAATCTTCTAGTTGGTCTTGCTCAATAGTTCCCAAACCGAAATACTTAGATTCGGGATGCGAAAAATACCAACCACTCACAGACGCAGCAGGATACATCGCAAAGCTATCCGTAAGTTGTATTCCAACTTGACGCTCCACGTCCAGTAACTGCCAAAGTGTTCCTTTTTCTGTATGTTCAGGACAAGCAGGATAACCTGGTGCAGGACGAATACCTTGATATTGCTCGGTGATAAGTGCCTCGTTGCTGAGATTTTCCGTAGGTACGTAAGCCCAAAATTCTTTGCGCACGCGCTCGTGCATTCGCTCGGCAAAAGCTTCTGCCAAGCGATCTGCTAAGGCTTTCACCATAATCGCATTGTAATCATCGTGTTGATTTTCAAAGTATTGTACGCGCTCTTCAATATTCACACCTGCCGTAACTGCAAAAGCTCCTATATAGTCGTTGTTGTTAGGAGAAAGAAAATCGGTCAAGCAAAAGTTAGGTTGTCCAGGTGCTTTTTGGCGTTGCTGACGAAGGTGGTGTAGCGTGGCAATTATCTCTTGGCGGCTTTCATCAGCAAACACTTGAACGTCATCGTCATTAATGACATTGACTGGGAAAAAACCAACTACTGCCCTAGCAGTTAACCATTTTTCTTCAATGATTTGACCCAGCACCTGCTGAGCATCGGCATAAAGTTTGGTAGCCTCCAAACCTACGATTTCGTCTTGCAAAATAGCTGGAAACTTGCCTGCCAACTCCCAGCTAGAAAAGAATGGAGTCCAATCTATGTATTGGCTTAACTCTTTCAGACTATATTCTTCAAATACTTTCACCCCCGTAAAACTTGGTTTTACAGGTTGATAAGCCGACCAATCTAATTTAAGTTTGTTTTTACGGGCTTTGTCGAGTGAAATATATTTTTTCACTGCTTTTCTATCGCCCCGTGCGGTTCTCAGGTCGGCATATTCTTTTTTAACATCTAAAATGAAATTACTGCGCGTATTCTCATCACTCAATAAAGAAGAAGCTACGGAAACTCCGCGTGAAGCATCCAGTACATATACCACAGGACCTTTATATTGTGGTTCTATTTTTACCGCTGTATGGGTTTTGGAAGTAGTTGCACCACCAATAAGTAATGGAATTTTAAATCCTTGTCGCTCCATTTCTTTAGCCACATGTACCATTTCATCCAACGAAGGCGTAATCAGACCACTCAGTCCAATCATATCTACATTTTCGGCTCTTGCGATTTGCAAAATTTTCTCTGTTGGTACCATTACGCCCAAGTCAATAATATCAAAATTATTACATCCTAGCACCACACCAACGATATTTTTACCAATATCATGCACATCTCCTTTCACGGTCGCCATGAGTATCTTCCCCTTTGAACTACTTGCTCCTGCTGATTTTTCAAGTTCAATATAGGGCGTGAGATAAGCCACCGCTTTTTTCATTACCCTAGCACTTTTCACGACTTGAGGCAGGAACATTTTACCTTCTCCAAAAAGGTCACCAACGATGTTCATGCCATCCATCAAAGGACCTTCAATTACTTTTAATGGCGAAGCCAAAAATTGTCTAGCTTCTTCCGCATCTTCTTCGATATAGTCGGTAATGCCTTTGATAAGCGCATGAGCTAGGCGTTCTTGTAATGGTTTTTCGCGCCAAGACAAACCTTCTTGATTTCTTTCCCCATGTCGCCTTTCAACTGTTCTGCGAACTCTGTCAACCGTTCGGTAGCATCCGAGCGACGATTGAAAAACACATCTTCGATTCGCTCTAGCAAATCTTTTGGGATGTCTTCATAAATTTCTATCATCCCTGCATTCACAATCCCCATATCCATTCCTGCATGAATCGCGTGATAGAGAAATACAGTGTGCATAGCTTCTCGAATCACATCGTTTCCGCGATAAGAAAAAGATACGTTGCTGACTCCTCCACTTATCTTTGCGCCTGGACAACGCTGCTTAATCAAGCGAGTAGCTTCAATAAAGTTTATGGCATATTCGTTATGTTCTTCAATACCAGTAGCCACTGCAAAAATATTCGGGTCGAAAATAATATCTTCTGGATCAAACCCAACGCGATCAATCAAAATACGATAAGCCCTTTCGCAAATTTCTACCTTGCGCTCAATAGTGTCTGCTTGTCCCTGTTCATCAAAAGCCATAACCACAGCGGCTGCACCATAGCGGCGCACCAACTTAGCTTGACGAATAAACTCTCCCTCACCTTCTTTCAAAGAAATAGAATTGACTACGCTTTTTCCCTGCACACACTTCAAGCCATTTTCTATCACTTTAAACTTTGAGGAATCAATCATGACAGGTAACTTAGCAATTTCAGGCTCGGACATCATCAAATTAAGAAAATCCTTCATCACTGCTTCACTGTCCAACAAACCTTCATCCATATTGACATCAATTACTTGCGCTCCACCTTCCACTTGTTGCGCAGCAATAGCGAGTGCTTCATCGTATTTGCCACTTTTTATTAGTTTAGCAAATTTTTTAGACCCTGTGACATTGGTGCGTTCTCCAATATTTACAAAGTTAGTTTCAGGACGGATAATCAAAGGTTCTAGCCCGCTTAGCATGGAGTAAGAAGACCTTGGTGCTGGTTTGCGAACGGGTAAATCCTTGACTGCCTCTGCCATAGCACGAATGTGGTCAGGTGTAGTACCGCAACAACCGCCAATAATATTCACGAATCCACTAGCGGCAAAATCGCGGATGTAACGCTGCATTTCTTCCGCGCCTTGGTCATATTCTCCAAATTCGTTTGGTAGCCCAGCGTTTGGATAAGCATGAACGTAAGTATCTGCCATTGCTGCAAGCGTTTCGATGTGTGGACGCATCTCTTTTGCTCCTAAAGCACAGTTCAAACCAATACAGAAAGGCTTAGCATGTTTGACAGAAATCCAAAATGCTTCTGCCGTTTGTCCAGAGAGTGTTCTGCCACTGGCATCGGTAATAGTTCCAGAAATCATAATCGGAATTTCAATACCTCGATCTTCTTGCAATTGATCAATTGCGAAAATAGCTGCTTTGGCATTTAGCGTATCAAAAATCGTTTCTATCAAAATGATGTCTGAACCGCCATCTATCAAGCCGCTTGCTTGTTCGTAATAAGCGTCTTTGAGTTCATCGAAACTCACAGCTCGAAATCCAGGATTGTTGACATCTGGAGAGATGGAAGCAGTTCGATTGGTTGGTCCAACAGCACCTGCTACGAATCGCGGTTTATCTTTTCCATTCGTAGCTTCGTATTCTTCGATAGCTGCTTTGGCTATTTTTGCAGAAGCGTAGTTTATTTCATAAGCAAAAGCTTGCATATCATAATCTGCTTGCGCAATAGTAGTTCCGCTGAAGGTATTGGTTTCCAAAATATCTGCACCTGCCTCCAAATAAGCGGTATGTATAGCTTTAATGATATGGGGCTGCGTAATCGAAAGTATATCATTGTTCCCCTGAATATCTTTGTGCCAGTCCGCAAAGCGTGAGCCACGATAATCCTCCTCTTTCAACCTGTATTGTTGAATCATCGTTCCCATCGCTCCGTCTAACACGAGGATACGTTCCTTGACAGCGTCTTGTAGTGCTTTATTCATATTTTGTATCTTCAATGTGTGTTGTTGTTTTAAGATTCAAGTGACTTTGGAGTAACAAACTAAAGCAGTTTGCACTCGAGTTTCATCATAACAATCAAATCTTAAATCTTTCATTTTTTTCTGAAAGATTTACACAAAGATAGCGGTTTGTTTAGAAGATGACGACAAAAGCGAGAAAAACAACTCAACTTGGTAACTGAAGTTGCGCAGTTTGTTGTTCTCATTTGGCTATTTGCTTTTTAAAAGGTTTTCTCGTGCTTACATGAAGGACTTACGAATTGAGGTTGCCCAAAATTGTTGATTTAGCCAAAAAGCGAATAGCAAAAAGTCAATTGCCTAACATGAGTTACTTAGACTAATTACAGATAGTGAGTAAGTCATTTTTTTGTCACGTCAAAGACACCTATTGTCAAAGTTTTTTTCTTGTTTTGACTTCACAAATAAACTTGTTCAAAACCCTTACAAACTAGTAATAATCAAGATAATACTCACTTTATGCACATAGTTATTATCGGAAACGGCATCAGTGGCGTAACAGCCGCTCGGTTTATCCGAAAACTTAGCGATTACGACATCACGATTATTTCTTCTGAGTCGGATTATTTTTTTTCCCGTACTGCATTGATGTACATTTATATGGGACACATGCGACTGAAGGAAGTCCAACCTTACGAAAATAGTTTTTGGGAAAAAACCGTATCAACCTTCTGAAAGCTCATGTTGAGCAGATAGACCTCGCTAACAAGCAGTTAACACTGAATGGTGGGAAAACCATGCCTTATGATAAATTAGTGTTAGCAACAGGGTCTAAATCCAATAAGTTCGGGTGGCCTGGGCAGGATTTAAACCGCGTGAGTGGGCTTTACACCTTACAAGATTTGGAGGCAATGGAGGCAGCAAGTAAGCAACTCAATCGCGCTGTCATTGTGGGTGGTGGATTGATTGGTATTGAAATGGCAGAAATGTTCCACTCGCGACACATCCCAGTCACGATGTTGGTAAGGGAAGAAAGTTATTGGAACAACGTTTTGCCGCCTGAAGAATCTAAAATGATTAATCGCCACATTGCAGAACATGGCATTGACCTGCGATTGCAGTCAGAACTGAAAGAAATTGTGGATGATGGTGCTGGTAATGCTTGTGCAGTAATTACGAAAGCGGGAGAGCGAATTGATTGTGGTTACGTAGGTTTGACAGCAGGCGTTTCCCCAAATATTGATTTCGTCAAAAATACGGCTATCGAAACCAATCGTGGAATTTTGGTCAATCAGCAGCTTGAAACAAGTGTTCCAGATGTGTACGCAATTGGTGACTGCGCCGAGCAACGCACACCTAAGCCAGGCAGACGTGGTGTTGAGGCGATTTGGTACACTGGACGCATGGCGGGCGAAGTTTGTGCTTACAACCTCTGCGGCAAGTCCGTCAATTACGATCCAGGTATTTGGTTCAACTCTGCTAAATTCTTAGATATTGAATATCAAGTGTATGGAGACGTGCCTGTAGGACTTTCCGAAAAACAAGCCGCCATTTACTGGGAAAGTAAAGATGGCAAAAAAGTATCCGTATTGTATATGATAAAATCGCGATGGCTGTCCTTGGGTTCAATTTGATGGGTGTGCGCTATCGCCATGAAGTTTGTGAAGCGTGGATTCGGCAGTACGCACACATCGAGGAAGTGCTTCAAAACTTAGCGTTGGCGAACTTCGATCCAGAGTTTTACAAAAGCTATAATCAAGAAGTGATTGACAGCTACAATCAACAAATGGGGCGCAGTTTGAAACCCAAAGCTAAGCGCGGACTGAATAGCGTAACAGAAATGCTGCGCCAAGCACGAACACGCATGGGAAAAATAGAAACCATTTAATTCATAACCAATAATTCACATCCATCAAAAGTAAAAATACAATGGCAAACGTAGATCATAGCTTATCTCTAGCTACACCAGATAGCCGCTACCTCGATTCAATTCAAAACTAGGCTTGGCAAGTGCTGCATTAGGCGTATTAATACTTTTTGTAGCTTGGGGTGGAGTACAATTACCTTCCGTACCACTTTTTTAACCTTATCCTTGGGTTTGATTTTTTTAGGTGCGATTATATATGCCCGAAGAACATATCTGACGCTGCCAGAAGGCATCAAGAATAATGGTGTTTGGTTTAGAAGCCTCACCAATCGCGGAACTTGGGGCTGGGTATTTGGTATCGTTATTACAGGTTTTTATGTGTTATTGTATTGGTATCCACAGTATTTGGGATTGGGCAAGGATGGTGCGTCCAACAGTGGTTTGATAGGGTTTTTCGACCCTTTGAGCCAATTGTTAAAAGGACAAGCAGCTAGTCAATGGTTTGCTTACGGAACACTTTACACCGTAGCTATTTTGTCAATGGGTACCAAATTCATTCTGAAATATCGCCACAATCGCTATCAAGTTCTTCGCACCCTATCAGTAATGTTTTTCCAGTTGGGGTTTGCCTTTTTGTTACCAGAGTTTTTGTTGCGTATGGGAAACCCCTACTTCGATTTCAAAAACATGTGGCCCCTCAATTATTACTTTTTTTACGATTGGAATTTAACAGGATTTTTGAAGAACGGTAACCTTGGTTTTTTCATGCTTCTGTTTGGGTTAGGGATGATATTCTTGATTTCACCAGTTTTGACCTATCTCTATGGTAAACGCTGGTATTGTTCTTGGGTGTGTGGCTGTGGCGGGTTGGCTGAAACAGCTGGCGACCCTTATCGCCAGCTATCTGATAAATCCTTGAATGCCTGGAAAGTAGAAAGATGGTTAATTCATAGCGTTCTGGTTTTTGTGACTATTATGACCATTGCCACGCTCTATACTTTTTTCAACAATAATGATGGTTTCACAATCAATAAAAATATTTTTGTTTTTGGGGTGAGTGGGCTTTTAGTAGGGCTTGCAGGATTAGCCTATTTTAAGCGCAACATCATTAAAATGTGGAGTTCCAACACACGCTTTCTAATCGTTGGCGTATTGCTCACCATAGCAGTCCTTACTTTACTAGCATACTTCACAGGCAATAGTCGCGTCTTTTTCATTGAAAGCTATCAGTTGCAAAAGTGGTACGGATTTCTAGTAGGTGCTGCTTTTTCAGGCGTGGTAGGTGTAGGATTTTATCCTATCATGGGCAGCAGGGTTTGGTGTCGTTTTGGTTGTCCGATGGCAGCGATTTTAGGTATCCAACAAAAATCTTCTCTCGCTTCCGCATCACTGTGAATGGTGGGCAATGTATTTCTTGTGGTAACTGTTCAGCGTACTGCGAAATGGGGATTGATGTTCGCGCTTATGCCCAAAAAGGACAAGATATTGTTCGGGCTTCTTGTGTGGGTTGTGGGATTTGTGCTGCTGTCTGCCCAAGAGGAGTATTAAAATTAGAAAATGGTGCATCTGACATTAACGAAAGAACTTCGCACCTTCGCACTATTCATGTGACAGAAGATCAAGTAATGATATTAAGTTAAATTTCTTAGTGTTGACAAGTGTTGAGAATGGCTTTGAGTTTCTCAACGCTTGTCTTTTAGCAACCACTTTGAATAAATCTTACCAACTATTTTTGAAAACTCCAAAGATTCTTTACCATTAAATTAGAAAATTAACCCTAATTTTAACTGATTGATTATCAAATTGAATTAAATATTTTAATTTTTAACTTTAAAAATTAAAATATTCTGGAAAAACATGTTACTTTTGCATTCAAAATTATGTAGCCCTGAACAATTGTACTGTTTGTTGTAATACACTTACTTCTAATTATCACTACACCGTCCGCTATTCCTCTATCACACACATACTGTTCGTATTTAACTATTAAAAAGTTTTTGAAAGTCAATTCAATTTTTCACGTAAAGCGAAGATGAACCAAGTATTTGAAATTATTAGGTAGGTATCATTAATCAAGCGACACTAATAAAATTGAAAGCTGGACAACTAAGATAGGTGAAATATAAGATTTTAAGATTGACCATCAAATTTTTAAAATTTGATGGTCAATCTTAAATATTTTCAGTAAATAAATTTTGTCACAAGTTCGCCGTTCAGCTATTAATTTTGTGTCAATTCTAAAAGCGTGAATAGTGACCCTCAAGTTGCAAATAAAACGAACTATCAAGCATAACGATATGAAGTATTATCGGTTCTTAGAAAGTTATTACCGTCTTTGTAAGATTTTTTTAAGTCATTCATTCACAGTATTTTATGACTTGAAAATCGTATTTGCGCAATAATTTTTTAAAAACCAGATTATCTTAATGCTAGATGTAAATAAATGATGTAATTTATTTTACAAAAGGAATTTACTATTACCTTTGTGGAGTAACAAAAAACATTTTTTACGAAAAAGTAGTTTAGTGCGTAATGCCAAGATAAAGCCCAATATCCTTTTGATTGAACAGGATGAGGGAATGAGAAAATTATTAGAAATTATTCTTGAAAAGTACCATGTGATTCAGGTTGCCAGCATACTTCATGGATTTAGTTGGATATTTAATGGTAATTTTCCTGATGTTATTATATTGGATGTCAATACTTTTGACACATCTAGCGTGTTATTTGAAGGTGTAAAGTCAAATTTTTTCTTGAAAAATGTTCCTATGGTATTGTTAATAGGAGAAGATGATTTCAATAAAATTGACTATTATTACGCTTGGAATATAAAAGCTACCCTGACAAAACCATTTGCGCCTGACCAATTGCAAAAAGCATTAGAGGTACTTTTTGATTGAGGGTGTTAAATGGGGTTATAGTGTAGAATTGAAAAACGGTTAATCTCAACTTCTAAGAACGAACGATTTAATTGCACACTTACATAAAATGACAAAGCATAGTTCGTAGGCTCTATGCTTCTATGGTCATAAGTATTGTTTCGATGCTTAGTCATCACTCAATATTTATACTTGCATGAGCATGCGCACAGGCGGCATAGTTTTTACAGCTATCATTGTAAAAAACTGATTCTTAGCTAGATTACGTAATTGGTAGTCTCTAGGTATCAGTCATTATTCTATGATTATTATGGCATCTTTAATCGAAATGGAAAATATATTTTTATTCAACACTTTGTACTTATTACTAATTAAATCAACCCAGTGATGAAGCAACAGTTACCAAGCGTGATTCCTTTTACGAAAAGATTTATTATGTTGCATGTTGGAGAAAAACAGGTTTCTCCATATTCTATTTTTACTACATCTACTTTTGAAAATTTGGATGTAGAAGATCATTTTCAAAGTTTTTCTTTTGAAGAATTGAAAATATCTAACTTTTACAAAAATATATCTTCCAATGCCATCATCTTGATAGATTATGATGAAACTGTCAGGCATAATTGGCAAATCCCATACTATCTGAAGCAAGCTAAAAACTTATCTGAAATCCCTGTCATTGCTTACACCAATAATGAAGCTAATGTTGATAGTGCTTTAGCCCTAAAAGCAGGTATTATGGATGTGTTTCAGATGCCAATTTCTAGCACCGATTTGAGAGAAAAATTATTCTTTTGGTCAAAATATGGTAAAAAGATAAAACATGTTAAAACCATTCCTCATGTCAACTTTACTCGAATCATATCTCCCATCAAACGATTATTCGATATATTGGTCGCTACTTTGATGATCACCCTTTTGAGTCCCTTGATGTTAATGATTGTCCTGGCTATTAAAATAGATTCAAAAGGGGCTGTTATTTATAAGTCAGCGCGAATTGGGGCTGGATACAAGAGATTCCAATTTCTAAAATTTCGTTCGATGTATCAAAACGCAGATGAAAAATTGAAGCAACTGATACACCTCAATCAATACGATACAGAAAGCAACGCGGAACGATGTTTCATCAAAATAAAGAACGACCCAAGAGTAACCAGAGTAGGTTGGTTCATTCGTAAAACTAGTTTGGATGAACTGCCACAGTTGTTCAACGTATTGCGTGGAGAAATGTCTTTGGTGGGGAATCGTCCATTACCCGAGTATGAAGCAGAATTGATGGTACGAGACGGTTGGGCAATGCGCTTCATGGCTCCTGCTGGTTTAACAGGCTTGTGGCAGATTACGAAAAGAGCAAAAAAGGATATGAGTACTGAAGAAAGAGTGGAATTGGATGTGACTTATGCAAAAAATCACTCGTTTTGGTATGATATAAAGATTATGCTGAAAACTGTTCCAGCAATGATTCAAGAAGAAAATGTATAACTAATGCTTGCAATGAATTGTTTGCTTTTTGTTCAGGTACAACTGTTTTGAGAGACCAACGCTGGCATGGTTTAATCAAAACATGCCAGCAGTATTTGAAGCGGGCTAAAGAGGTATAATTTGAAAAGAAGCTAAAATTACTTCAATTTTCTTGTTGAGGGTACGGATTTTGTAAGATTTTAGACGGTAATTTGATAGTTCCGATAACTTATAAATCCTTCTTGCAGTCGCAAAAAGTGCTAATTTTTCAGACATTTATTGACAAAAAATATCTGTAGTTGCCAAAAATATCTATTATCACCGTTAATTTCAATCAACTATCGGTAACTTTAGAGTTATTGGAATCCATAAAACGATTATCTTTCAAGGATTTAGAAGTTATTGTAGTAGATAATGCTTCAGTTGCCGACCCGATAGCCGCCATACGATTAGCTTACCCAGAGACTATAGTAATTAGGAGTACCCAAAATCTTGGATTTGCAGGTGGTAATAATCTTGGAATAAATGCCAGCAAGGGAGAATTCTTGTTTTTCGTCAATAACGATGCAGAATTGGTAGAAGGTACTATAGAAAAGTTGTTGCATCTTTTTCAATTTATTCCAAATCTTGGAATTGTAAGTCCTAAACTTTGTTATTACTTGCCTCACCAAAAACCAGATGTTATTCAGTACGCAGGAGCTACGGAGATTCACCCACTTACTGGCAGAAATCAGACTATTGGCTCGGGTGCATTGGACAAAGGGCAATACTTAAAAGCGATGCCCACTGCGTATGCGCATGGAGCAGCAATGATGTTGCCTAGAGCTGTAATAGAAAAAGCGGGGAATATGCCAGAAGTCTTCTTTTGTACTACGAAGAATTAGACTGGTGTGAGCAAATTAAGCGAGCTGGCTATCGAATTTATGTAGAGCCTAACGCCTTGGTCTATCACAAGGAATCTGTTTCTGTTGGGCGATTAAGTGTATTAAAAACTTATTACATCAACAGAAATCGCATTTTCTTTATGCGCCGAAATAAAAGTGCATCAGCATTTTTTGTTTTTTTCCTTTTTTTCTTTTTTCTGATCTCCATACCAAAAAATGTGCTTACTTTTACATTTAGAAAAGAGTGGCAGCACTTGAGAGCTTACTGGAAAGCAATTCTCTGGAATTATTCTAGCCATAAGCCAAACATGACCTTCAGTCAGCTTACTAAAACGCCATCATCATAACCTATGGGTACTCTAAAATATATGTATATTTTTTATCGGCTTTGCTCTGGTGTTTTACCTGCTTTTGCCTTTTTTGTTGGTGGCTTTCTCTAGTTTAGTAAAAAGAACGATTAAGTCAAATCGTCAACAGGCGACAGATTTTGGGATTATTATCACGGCTTATAAAAATGTACATATTGCTGAGGGCTTAGTACAGTCTATTTTAAAACAGTCCTATGCAAATCATCATATCTACTTAGTTGCAGACCAGTGCGACGTGACTAATTTTGGCTTACAAAATGAGCAACTTACGCTCTTAAAGCCCGATCCACCATTAAATTTAAAAGTTAAATCCATTATTTATGCAGTGGAGCAATTCGTTAGAGCGCATGATTATATTATAGTGTTCGATGCGGATAACTTAGCGCATCCTAACTTTTTAGCTGAAATCAACGCTTATGTCAATGCAGGCTATTCAGCTATACAAGGTCAGCGAACGGCAAAAAATTTAGATACCCTGATGGCTGGTGCGGACGCATTGGGCGAATTTTACAAAAATTATGTGGATAGGTATGCGCCTTATCTTTTAGGCTCCTCTGCTGTGATTTCAGGTTCTGGAATGGCGATAGCACGGGATTTATACCTTGCGTATTTGAATAGTCCAGAAATAGAGAAAGGAAAAGAACTGGGCAAAAAGATGCTGCAAGAAGATAAAATATTACAGAATTTTATTCTAAGCTCACGTCAAAGAATTGTTTATGCTTGGGATGCTGTACTTTACGATGAAAAGGTTTCTACTCCTAATGCAGTGGAAACGCAGCGCAGCAGGTGGCTTTACTCTTACTTCCAGAATTTTCCTAATGCGCTTGCACTAATTGCTAAAGGATTATTGGGATGGAATTGGAATCAATTGTTGTTCGGCATCATTACAGCAGGCTTGCCGATGTTTATTTTGTTGGGACTTTCAGGGGGAGCTTTTTTGGTAGGCATATTTATAGCACCTTGGATGGCACTACTGATTTTGATGGCTATGTTTGTTTTTGTAAGTAATATTTTTTTAACCCTGTATCTTTCAAAGGCACCAGCACCCGTTTGGAACGCAGCAAAAGGAGCACCATACTTTGTTTTCAAACAATTGACCGCACTTTTAAAGATGGGGAACCCACAAAAGAACTTTAAACCTACCGAGCATCAACATCACGTTACGATTGATGAACTGATAAAGCCATCTGATAAGGTATGATTTTTAATAGCTTTGATTTCCTCTGTTTTTTTGCACTTTTTCTGCCTCTTTATTTTTTACTTCGTGGAAAGCAAAGAATTTATCTTGCCTTATTTGCCAGCTATTTATTTTATGGCTGGTGGGACTGGCGGTTTTTGGGACTCTTGCTCACCTCTACCGTAATTGACTACACGCTTGGCTCACAAATGGGGAAAAGCACCACGCCTCAAGGTCGGCGTTCTCTTCTTCTTTGAGTATTAGCATCAACTTGGGTATCTTAGGTTTTTTTAAATATTTTAACTTTTTTATTGACTCTTTTGACGCGCTACTGGCGTCTTTGGGGCTTAATATTCCTTTGGATACCTTACAAATT
Source organism: Saprospiraceae bacterium (assembly GCA_012031785.1). Classification (GTDB taxonomy): domain Bacteria; phylum Bacteroidota; class Bacteroidia; order Chitinophagales; family Saprospiraceae; genus JAAUTG01. Next base: position 14,700 of record JAAUTG010000044.1, read on the forward strand.
ATTCTACCTGTTGGTATTTCTTTTTACACGTTCCAGTCCATGAGCTACACTATTGACATTTATCGAAAAGAAATTGAGGTAGAATATGATTTTTGGAAATTCGCTACGTATGTAGCATTTTTCCCACAGTTAGTGGCAGGTCCGATAGTGCGTGCAAAAGATTTTCTACCTCAGCTTCATCAGGAATATTCTTTTGATTGGCAACGATTAAATGCAGGTTTGGGACTTATTTTATGGGGTTTTTTAAAAAAGTGGCTGTCGCTGATTCGTTGGCACCCTTTGCAGACCAGTGTTTTCAAACGCCAGAAGCATTTTCGTCTTTCCACTTGCTAGTAGGCGTTGTTTTTTTATTCTTTTCAAATCTATTGCGATTTTTCGGGCTACTCTGATATTGCGATTGGTTTGGCTTCTATCTTTGGCTTCCATTTTCCAGTTAATTTTAGAACGCCTTATTTAGTCAAAACTTTAGTGAATTTTGGACACGCTGGCACATTACTTTATCAAGTTGGCTGCGCGATTATCTATATATTCCTTTGGGTGGCAACCGTAAAGGAATATGGAATACTTATCGTAACTTGTTGATAACCATGCTATTAGGTGGATTGTGGCACGGCGCAAATTGGACATTTGTATTTTGGGGCTTTCTACATGGATTGTATCTGGTGGTGCAAAGGCTCACCGAAAAAACTTATGCTGCTTTAATGCAAGGTTTGAGGATACCGACCCTGCTTAGGATTGCGATTAATATTTCTATCGTTTACTTTTTCACTTGTTTAGCTTGGATTTTTTTTAGAAGCGCCGATTTTTCTATTGCCATGAAAGTCATTTCGGGTATATTGAGTTTGGAAAACTTTACACCTCATAGTATTATCAATAAATTCGTTTTTTTGAAAGGTGTTTTGTTAATCGGGTTGTTATTGACCGTAGAATGGATGAATGTTAAGTTTAATTTCTTACAATATTCCACACAAAATACTTGGTTTAGGGCTATTGCCTACGCCGCAATACTATGGATAATTGTGCTATTGGGGACTTTTGGTAGTAGTGCTTTTATTTATTTTCAGTTTTGAAAAACAGCGTAGCTATTTTCATCCTATTTAAGCCTCTGAATTATTTTTCCTAATGTACTGCTGCCAGTTTTGGTCTTGATGGTTCAAAATCATTTCAATTTTCATTACAAATCGCTTGAACGCCTCCTCTGTTTGTGCATAGTCTCCAACTTGAGTTAGGTACAACATCTTTTCACGTTTCAAATTTTCTGCGCTAGCTCGGTAAGCTATCCAATTTTCTTGGTATTTATTCAAACTTTGCAGACCTTCTAATATGGCAATAACTACACCTGCCAATCCAACCCCTATTTTTAGCACAATACCATAATTACTTTCAGAAATGAAACCAGTGGCAAAAGGTAAGGACACTGAAAGTACAATCACTGCTGTCCTCATACGCTTATAACGCTTTTGATTCCAACCACTTTTGCTTTCCAACCAACTGATTTGATCTTCCAATCTTTCTTTAAAATAAGTTTGTTCATCCATTTTTTGTTTTTTTTTACGAAATTTATCTTTCTTGCGTAAAAATAAAAAGACTTTATCAAATCACAAAGTGGAGTTGAAAGCAATACCACCTTCTAAGTAGAAACTTACTATTTATACAATGATAAATCAGAATACTTTTAAAAATCTTCTGCAACCTGTATTTGACAGCCAAGCCAATTGGTATAAAAAACAAACCAACGTATTTGCTCGTCTAGCCAAAGTGGGAGAGCGAGTAGCAACGATTACTGCGGATGGATTGGAAACTGAAAACATGGCAGAACAGGGCGATTATCTTGTAAAAAATCAGACCAAAGCAAAAGAGCAATACCTGATGTCTGCTACCAAATTCAACACACGCTATGAATGGGTAAGGAAAAGTAATCACGGATTCGACTTATACCGTGCAAAGGGAAAAGTAAGGGCTATTGAACTCACTTCAGAGGTACTCAAAGCACTTCGTCTGGATACCGAATTTTATTTTGAAGCACCTTGGGGTGAGAAAATGATAGCTAAACAAGGCGACTTTATCGCCCAGCCCATATATGCAGACGAAGTATATCGAATTGCGCGCAAGGAATTTTTCGAAACTTACGCGCTAATGGCTTAGTGATGAGGTGTGAATTATAGTTATTGAGTTATAAGCATAATTAACGATAATGAATCAGTTGTAAAAAATTAATACTTTATCTACTGTTTAGTCTTTGGATAGTAAATAAGTATCTGTTAAAACAGTATATTAAAAAATAATACTCCATAGCATTTCATAGTTTAAAGCCATTCATGAGCGTCCTTTACATCAGCCCAACTTTGTTTAGCTTCAATTCAAAACAACATAACCAGCGAATCATACAAATTGCTTTTTGCGATTCGCCAGTTGTCTAAATACAAGTATTTTTAAGCAATGAGAGTTAAAACGCTTTAGCTGAATGTACTGTAAAATAGGCAAAAGCCAATAATAAGTAACAGGTTATGCAACATCCTTCATCTTAATCAGTTTACGCGACAAAGTTTGAACTTATAAAACCCAGACCGAGTGTGGGCAATAAGATTCATATTGTTGTTAGTCAGTCTATTAACGCTGGTGAAATAAGTAAATTCCTCCTGATTGATGAAATCATAGAAGGTCATGTCTAAGAAAAACGCTCTATCGTCGTCATCGTCGTAGCCATCTCTTTCTACATAAATTATCCAATCGCCACCAAACGTAGCACGCAAAGACGCATCTTCATAGTTGGCGGTATAATTGGGGAAAAACTCAATTATGTCTCCTCGAAAATCATTGTAAACGTTATCCCTAAATACATCGCCATCTTCCTTAAAAAAAGCTTCTTCAAACTCCCAAACACCGATTAATCGGTCTTCTTTCCTTTCTAAAAAAAACTCATCTGAACAAGCAGTGCATAGTGACCCAACGACCAAAATAACATATATCAAATGCTTCATAAAAAATTAGTATTTGTATGAGTAGCTAAAGTTAGGTCAGAATTAGCTATTTTGGTAGAGCAATAAAGACTTTATCAAGAGATTAACATAGGTTGTGATAAAAAATGTGGTATAAAGAATTTTAACATTTTAAATTGTGCCTAGAGCAATTATTTTGGCTGTAAAACTTCTTACTTTAATACCTTTTTAACACTTGTTAAGGCGAGACTTATTGGTTAGTGAAGATAATTAAATGAAAGGATGGCTCAATATTATACAAAAATTGAACCATCCACTATGGAAGTTGACTAGGCTTCTTTCAATAATTCTCTGGAGATAACCAGTTTTTGTATTTCAGAAGTGCCTTCGCCTATGGTGCATAATTTGGAATCGCGATAGTATTTTTCCACAGGATAATCTTTAGTGTACCCATAGCCACCAAAAATTTGGATAGCATCTGTTGCCACCTCTACCGCCACTTCAGACGCATAATATTTTGCCATCGCCGAAATTTTGGTGGTTTTTTCATGTCTATCTTTAGCATCTCCTGCCTTCCTGGTAAGCAATTCGGCAGCCTGTATTTTAGTCGCCATATCTGCCAGTTTGAATGCAATTGCTTGAAAACTAGCGATTGGTTTTCCAAACTGTTCACGTTCTTGAGCGTACTTCACAGAGGCTTCGTAAGCTCCTTTAGCAATACCCAAAGAAAGCGCAGCGATGGAAATACGCCCTCCATCCAGTATTTTCATGGCTTGGATGAAGCCCTCTCCCACAGTTCCTAACACTTGGCTTTGAGGAATCCGACAGTTCTCAAAAATCATTTCTGCAGTTTCAGAAGCTCGCATTCCTAACTTATTTTCCTTTTTGCCACCATAAAATCCTGGTGTGCCTCGCTCTATTATAAAGGCAGTAATCCCTCTGCTATCCATAAATCTCCAGTTCTAGCCAAAACCACTGCTACTTCTCCTGATTTACCATGTGTAATCCAGTTTTTTGTGCCATTAAGCACGTAATGATTACCCTCTTTATGGGCTACACATTTCATGCGCATCGCGTCACTGCCCGTATTAGGTTCAGTAAGTCCCCAAGCTCCTAACCAAGTACCACTAGCAAGTTTGGGAAGGTAGTATCTTTTTGCTCCTCGTTACCAAACAAATAGATGTGGTTCGTACAAAGCGAGTTATGTGCAGCCACTGACAAACCAATAGAACCACAAACTTTAGCAATTTCTTCTATCACAGAAATGTATGCTTGATAGTTCATCCCACTACCTCCATATTCTTCTGGCACAAGTACTCCCATAAAACCTAGCTCTCCCAATTTGGCAAACAGGTCTTTCGGTAAGTATTGAGTCTCATCCCACTCCATTACGTGTGGACGGATGTGCATTTCAGCAAAGTCAGCCGCACTCTGCTGAACCATAGTCAGCTCGTCAAAAAGCGTTAATTCCATAACTTTCTATATTTTGATTGGTCACGCGACCGATTGATTCTTTGATTCAGCAAGCCAACTGGTTGAGCTAAAACAATATTAAGTGAACTGAATAATTCAAAAATTTTATAGTTAAAAATGATGTACAGCCTGCATACTTTCGATAACCCACCAAAAAAACTGGCTTCAAACTGTCAAAAGAATTTATTTTTCAACTAAATTAAGAAAAAAAAACATATTCAAAATCTATCTGAAATCCGATTTCTAACATAACAGTAAACGCCAAGATAGGTTTTAGGACAGGACAAAAAAATAAATCATACACACAATTCGCCTTTAACTACTTCTCTTTTAGCATATAACGTTGCTACTCATTACAACCTACGATATACTTTGAACGTGTAATCATACTCATTTTTAGCATCTGCTTGATGAGTTTCCGCAGTAAGGAGTTCCCAATGTTCGAGGTGGATAGGCGGGAAAAAAGTATCGCCATCTTCGACCTCCACCCCCACTTCGGTCAGGTAAAGTTTATCCCAAAGTGGCATGGTTTGTTCGTAAATTTTTCCACCGCCGCAAATGAATACTTCTGTCTCTTCATGCGCAACTGCAATGGCTAGTGCTTCACTAATGTTTTTGGCAGTGAGAACACCAGATGCAATAAAAAAAGGATTCCTTGTCAAAACAATATTAGTGCGTTTAGGTAATGGACGACCAATGGCTTGAAATGTGCTTCTTCCCATGATAACGTGGTGGTTAAGGGTAGTGCGCTTGAAGAAAGCCAAATCTGCGGGCAAATACCAAGGAATATCCTCTTCCTTTCCAATTACGTTATTCTTAGATACGGCTACAATTGCTGATACAATCATGTAAATTAATTTAAACTATTCTCTTCGTCAAACAACCAAAAAGTTAGCTACACACTCCACATATCGAGGTGTTTTAGAAAAATTTTAGTTAAATTCTTCGCATCGTCAATTGCGCGGTGATGCGTACCTGTAAATTCAAAACCCTCTGCGGTCACTGCCGATTTTAAGCCTTTTTGCTTATTCAACCCTTTAATTTTTTGGTATTGTCTTTTCAGATTAATGTGATGTTTCAGCCAGTCTTGTTCCACATCGTGGAACTTACAATCGTTGATGAGTATTTCTTGGTCAAAATCGCCCCAAGAACAAAGCACATAGTCCTCATCGAACACACACGCCCAGTCTTGAAAGTCCTCAATCACAGGTACGAACTTTTCTGCTCGGTCAACTTGTTCTTGTCGGATGGTGGTGAGTGACATACAATAGTTAGAGAGGTAAGGATTCAATACAGGACGTATAAACCGATTGAAGGATCCCTCAATTTCGCCATACGCATTGAGGAAAATAGCTCCTATTTCAATCGTCTCTTGAGTCTTTGATTTTGGTGTGTTTTCCCAGCATGTTGCCTCCAAATCGAAAATAATGTAGTTCACTGTATCGTGGTTTTATCAACAGAACATTTATTACAAAGAACAAGATTTTATTCTACTTTTACAACTTATTCATTATCAAATGATAGACTCGAAAATTCTCGCTTACACTTTACGGATTATTACTAATAAGCGAAGGATAATTGTTTTTGTTCAATTCTTTACATTAATTTTACGAATGAAGGACTAGCAAGGTTTTACCATTCTTTCAAAGGTTTTGTACGGAGTTGGTCATTGCTCGGATCAACTCTTTGAGTTCTTTAAGTTCTGTTTGCAAACCATCTATTTTTTGTTCCAAGATATTATTATTATCTGCTGTCATTTCATCCACAAATACGGCATTTGCTAAAGACATTCCAAATATTCCTCCAAAAAGTACGACTAGCGCAAAATAAATACGCATCACCCACTCCAATATTGGTTGTTCCATTTTTTCGGCAACAGTGCTTGGGATTTCGTTCCAACCTTCCACTGTAAACATCTG
>JAAUTG010000334.1 GCA_012031785.1 Saprospiraceae bacterium
ATGAGATATTAGGTTGCTGTACCCCATACTGCTTCCTAATTACATCAACTTCCTCTTTAGTTTTTCTATTTCCTTCATTAACTGTTTTAGCTAATGCGTGCCTTCGGTAAGATGAAAGAAAGCTCTTCGTAAAAACAAAATTGTAATGCTTAGGAGAAAAAGCTATATTAAGAAAAAAATCAAAGTCTAAGCCATAATGATATATTTCATTTAATGGATGCGACAACATAAGTTCTTTCTTAAAAAAAGCAGATTGATTTTGAATAACTAAACCATGATATCTCAATACAAATTTTGAAAAAGGAATAAAGTATTTTCGCCCAATATAATTAGAATACTCGTTAATTTCATAACAGTTACCAAAAATCACGTCGGCTTTCGTTTTTAATTTCCACTTACTCAAGAAATAAAAAAACGCTTTTTCCAAATAAATATCATCCGAATTCTGCCAGCCAATCCATTCCCCCGTAGCGCGAGCGATGCCTTTGTTGAGCGCGTGGCTTTGTCCACGATCGGGTTCACTGACCCAGTAGGTGAGCCAAGGTTCGTATTTTTTCAAAATTTCTATCGTACCGTCCGTGCTGCCGCCATCTATGATAATGTATTCTAGATTGGGATAGTTTTGAAGCAGTACGGAACGAATGGTCTCTTCTATGAATTGGGCTTGGTTGTAGCTAGGGGTGACAATAGATATTTTAGGGTATGAATTGGTTTTTATATAGAGATTTGGATTAGTTTCTGATGTCCAGGGCCAGCCAGTTCTAGCCAAAGAGGGAGATGGCAAGCTAGCTAGTAAACCCATGTTGATTGTGGAATGTGGTGCCATAACGAGGGATACTTAAAAAATGACAAAAACTAAAAAGCTAATAGGAAAATAGAAGGCATGGCTTTGCCAACGATAAGTCGCTGCAAAATTATTTTCGTGACATCTTATCTTCATTCCAGGCGCAAAGCTAGTCATTCTGCAAGTATATTGTAAAGTGTTTATTAGATTTTTTTTGTTTTGTTTGTACTGCGGTTGCAATAGAGAGAAAGTTTTAAGCTGAAGTTTTAATTTTTTATATTTGAGCGGAAAAGGTTTTACAGGCTCGGCTCGGCAAACATATCTGACACTAAAAATGAAAAATCTAGCAATACGGGATCAGCCGAACATATATCTGTATTTTTTAGTATTTTAACTTCATTTGGTGCCGTGAAAGCATAAATGAGTTGGCGTTTGATGGAAATGTACCAGACCAACTGCGCCCCCGCGCTGAAGTAGTCTTCTACCTTTTCTTCAATCTCCGCTAAGGATTCGTTATCAGAAAGTAATTCAATAGCAAAGAGGGTTGAGGCTCGTTTCTTTCGTTGGTAGGCTTCTGCGATTTGTTGTCTCGTGAAGTAAGCCAAATCAGGGATTCGTTTGCGTTTATCGTTGATATAGCTATCTGATTCTGGTAAAAGTTCGGCACCTTCTGAATAGGATTTTGTCTTAGTAAATAAACGACATAAAAAACTTATTGTCAAAAATTCTTCCTGTTTCATTCCTTGTTTTTCTATAATTTCTCCATTCAAAAATTCAAAGCGTTTGTCTGCAAGCTCTGGCTGATGTTCTAACCATTCCTCAAATTCTGCTACGGTTTGGATGGTATAGGTTTCTATTCTTGTTCCTGTTGCTATCATAAATAAGTTAGACTTTTATCTTGAATAAACAGTAAGTCTGATAATTTAGTTTATTTGCTATCCAACCGATAGCCATACGATTCTATAAACGGTTTCCAAAACGCCAAATCGTAGCGCCACCAAGCATGGCAACCAAAAGGAAGTTGTTGCTGATTGTCGTCGAACATTCTTTGTGGTTGCACTTCAAAACTAAATTTGCGCGCCTCTGCTATAGATGCTACTCGAAACCAATCAAAATTTCGGTTGACAAAACGTCCCCAAAATTGGTCTTCATTCCACCAATAATTATTCAACCGATAGTAGGTAGTATTGCCGATCAATAGGCGATAAATGAATTTAATCAGTTGAAACCCCCAATACTTGCCACCTTTTAAGTACCAAGTTATATCGGATAGGCGATAAACGAAACTGAACTGATGTAATGCTTTCAATGATGTTCTACCTTTCTTAGTGAGAAACCACCATTTCCCACACCTTGATAAGCCGCGTCTTGATTGGCACTATCTAAGCCTTCTAGCCAAGCGCACCCACGTAGGAAAAACCTTTGTTGCACCATTCCAACAATTCGTCTTTGAACACAAAAGCATCGGGTTCGTAAAAAAGTATGTAATTGTACTGTTGAAAAGTTTTGTAAAGCAAAGGATTAATTTTGAGCCGATTAAACCGTTTGTAGTTGCTTTGCCAATAAGCAGGAATTGAGTGGATGGCTATATCAGGAAAATGCGTTGTGTAATAATTAGTATCCATACCTTTGGGACAAATGAATACTTTTCGATAATCGCCTAAAACCCGAACGCATTGCTGAATGGAAATTTGCTCAAAAGTAGTCAATTGGGGTTTGTGGGTGATGATTAATATGACAACTTGAGCTTTGGTGACCATCACAAAAAAAATATTATGTTCATAAACTAGGAGTTACAAAGGTGGCGATTTGACGAAGCATTTTGAACATAAGCGACCATTTTCGGGTCGTTAGACCAAAACGAACAGCACGCTTGAACCAATAAAAGCATAGAACAAAGATTCTTGGTAAGTGCGTGGTAGATTGGATTTTACAATTTTTAATACAGAAATGCCTTCCGTAGTCCAAGTACCTTGTTTTAGGGCAGCATTGGAGGTATTTTGATGATACCATCGAAAATAATTCAATGGTTCATCAGAAAAAATCAATTCTCCTTCCAATAAAATCTCTGTATAAAGAATCCAGTCACCGCAAGCTCTATAACTGGTGAAGTTATCCAAACAAGCCTTTAACCGATCCGCTCGAAACAAAACCGCACTCACATTTTGAATAGTATTTTGAAATAAAAAGTCTCGTTTTAATTTCTTCCGTACCAAGGCGTTGGAAAGAGGTATTATAGAGAGAAAGGGAAGTTTGAATAGCACCAGCTTGATTTACCCAATGCGAGTTGCAAAATGCAATATTCACATTAGGCTGCGACACCAACGGTAGTAAATGTGCTAAAAAATCCAAGTCTGCCCAGTCGTCACTTTCGGCAATCCAAATATATTGCCCACGCGCTAAGTCAATACCACGTTTCCATTGTACAAATGGACTGCCAGAATTTTTTTCGTTTATAATAAAATGGGTAACTTTAGGGTGGGAAGCATAACGTTGGAGTACACTTACGCTGCCATCTGTACTACAATCGTCTAGCAAAATTACCTCAAAATCTTGGAAGGTCTGATTGAAAATACTCTCTAAACGCTGCACGAGGTAGCGTTCGTGGTTGTAATTTGGAACTATAATTGAAACTACAGGAAAATGTTGACTCAAAATGACAAATTCAGTATTTACGAGTTTATAACTTCCCAGCCCTTGGGTTTAAAATCTTTCGTATTGCTTATTTCCACGCCGTCACCCTTCGGTTTTATAACAAACAATCCTTTTTTGATAGCATAGCGTTCTACTTCAGGCGTTAATATCATCCCTGCAACCGCTCCATACATCGTCGTCCCCCTCACTACATGATTGGGTGTTTGTTGCAATTTCTCTAACCGCTCTATGTGATAGTCCACATCTCCTTGACGCAACGTATTTTTTACGTCCACGACTACTGAATATATCGAGTTGGCTAACAACAAATCAATTTCCATCCAGAATTTACCATTCTTCTGAATAATCACATTTTGAAAAGTCGCTTCTAGCTCAATATTACTCAACCTGAAAAGCTCTAATATCTTTGGGCGCACTTGTTCCTCTGCAAAACGTCCTAAAGTATCCGTTATCTTTTCTATTTTTCTGCTCAGTTCTTTTATCTGCTTATCTGTCTCTGCTGATAATGTTCTTATCTGCTGATACGTCTCTACTGATTGACGACCAGTTTGCTCAAGAAGTGCCAAAACCTGCTCATAATTTACATTTTCCATACCTTACTTTCTTTTATTAACACGCAAATAATAACCTTTGTTCCATAAATAGATTCATCAAACAATATCTGCAATCTTACGCTCAATACGATTAAAATAGAGCAACCCCGTAACAAACAAAACAAAAACAATTCCAAAAGATAAGTAACTATATGTATTAGGTGCTTCTCCCCCAATCAGACTCCATCTAACCCCTTCCACAACACCAGCCATTGGATTCATGTAAAAAACAAATTTATATTGTTCAGGTACAGCACTAGCAGGATAGGCAATAGGAGTAGCATACATTCCTAATCTTAACAACAAAGGCGTAATGTATGTAAAGTCTCTAAATCGAATCGTCAAAGCACTCATCCAAATGCCGATTGCCAAGCCAGAGCTAATGGCTACAAACAAAAATAAAGGAAACCATAAAATATTAATACTAGGTGCAATACCATAAATTAGCATTAAAATAAAAATCAGTAATAACATCACCCCTAAATCTACTAAGGCAGGCAACGCTTTTGAAAGCGGCAAGATAAGCCTTGGGAAATATACTTTCTTCACCATAGCTTGCGCGCCAATGATAGAACCACTAGCACTACTCAACAAATCAGAAAAATACGTCCAACCACACATCCCGGCAGCTGTGTAAAGGATATGTGGCGTACTACCAGTATCAAATTTTGCAACAACCCCAAACACGAATGATAAAATCAGTATTTGAAACAAGGGATTTAAAAATGCCCAAGTAAATCCAATAGCAGTTTGAGCGTACTTGATACGTAAATCCCGGTATGCCAACGTAAACAACAAATCGCGGTAGCGCACTACTTCTTTCAGGTTGAAATAGAGCGAATTGCGCCTAGGCGTGATGATTATTTTTCCAAAATTTATTTGTGTTTTTTATAATAACTCACTTCAGAAGTCTATCCTCCCCTTTATACACCTTCATCTCCCATCCTTCCACCTGCTTGGCTTCCGATGAAAAATTAATCCCAATCCCTACTTGCACCTTCCCTAAATGAGAATACGGCAGCAAATAGC
>JAAUTG010000045.1 GCA_012031785.1 Saprospiraceae bacterium
CCCTGCCAAAAGTACACGATAATAAGCAAAAATCCCGTTTGGGCTTTGTTATTTACATAATACTTTGAAATTTAGTTTGCTTAATAAAAGCATCAAGGAGAGCGAAGACGTGTTGTTTTTCGCTCTCTTTTAGTTTTTGTATATCGAGTACACAATTGACGATGCTTATCATTCATAATCTTTGCTGTAAACAAGTAAAACTTCCCAATACCGCTACGTGGCAGGCACAAATCAATTGAATTACATAGACGATGGGGTGCTACTAATGCAATTGAAGCTGGGGTTCAAGGTCTAATACCTATTCCTTGGACAGGTATTTAAAATAAAAAAAACAATGACAAGAATGGAAAGAGATGAATTTGCAAAATTTTCCCTCTGTAAAAAAACTAGCGGTTAGAATTTATACTTCCCTGAAAAATGCTCTGATGGCTTGAATATTCCCTACATCAGCTAATTTTTTAGCCGAATTAGTTGCAAAGTGTATTTTTTTAGGTTATTTCTCAGTAAATTGTAGTCAGAACTATTGAACAGTTATAAATATACAGGGTAAAAATTTTCTCCAAATGGGATAATTGAGTGTTTGATTTTGAGAAAATGAATGAATAAGCTACATCATGTTGTAAGCAGCGAGCGGTGTAAAAATTAGAAACGCTTGAAATTTTAGGCAGGAAGTTTTTCCAACGCTTCTTCTACCCATAGAATCGCCAATTCGAGTTGTTCATCTTCGGTCATGTTGGTATTATCTAACACAATCGCATCATCTGCTTGGCGCAAAGGACTTTCAGTTCTTGTCGAGTCTATGTGGTCGCGATGTTGAAGGTTACTGGCAACAGCTTCTATAGTGACGGGCTCCCCTTTTTGAGTTAATTCTAGGAAACGGCGATTTATTCTTTCTTCAAGGCTAGCAGTCAAAAATATCTTGAGTTCTGCATTTGGGAAAACAACCGTACCAATATCTCTACCATCATTACTACGCCTTTTTTCTTGTCCCATCATCTGCTGTTGTTCCACTAGTTTTCTTCGAACAGCAGGAATGGCAGCCACTTCACTGACTTTTTCGGAGATTCGCATTTGGCGAATCTCTTGCTCCACGTCTGCGCCATTTAGGAAAGTATGATTGTGCCCATCTATGTTTTTAAACTGAATATAGATATAGGCTAAGGCAGCACGAACCAAATTAGGTTCTTCGATAGGTATTTCGTGTCGAAGCAAATATAGTGTTACTGCTCGATACATCGCGCCTGTATCTATAAAAGCGTAATCCAATCGCTGGCTCAATGCTTTTGCAAGCGTACTTTTTCCACATGAAGAATATCCATCAATAGCGATTACAATCTTTTTCACTGCTTTTGAATTATCTTACAACTAATAGGGTGTAGAGTATAGATTTTTTTGTTAGCTATTTATTCAACTTATTTGTCTGTTGAGAAGTAGCAGCTTAGAAAGCGAATTTATTCGTATTGTTCTGAAAGGTCAGGGAAATTACCCCCTTTCACGTCTTTGATATACGCTTCAGTAGCTTGCTTCATGCTATCGTACAACTCGAGATACCGTCTGATGAATCTAGGTTGGAAATCCTTAGAAATACCGAGCATATCATGCACAACCAGTACCTGACCATCCGCGTGCATTCCTGCTCCAATTCCAATGGTTGGAATAGTGAGTAACTCGGATACTTGTTGGGTTAAGGATGCTGGAATCTTTTCTAATACAATCCCAAAACACCCTAATTGCTCTAAAAATTTGGCATTTTCTATCAATTCTTGAGCTTCTTGCTCTTCTTTTGCCCGCACACTATAAGTACCAAACTTGTAAATAGATTGGGGGGTTAAGCCCAAATGTCCCATCACTGGCACTCCAGCCGTCAGAATGCGTTCTATGGATTCCTTAATTTCTTTTCCCCCTTCTAACTTTACAGCGTGTGCGCCTGATTCTTTCATAATTCGAATAGTAGATTCCAACGCAATTTTTGAGTTACCTTGGTAAGAACCAAAAGGTAAATCTACAATTACCAGTGCACGATTCACTGCCCGCACCACCGCAGAAGCATGATAAATCATCTGGTCAAGCGTAATAGGAAGGGTGGTTTCATGTCCTGCCATTACATTACTGGCAGAGTCACCTACCAAAATTACATCAATTTTAGCTGCGTCCAAAATGCGGGCTATAGAGAAATCATAGCCCGTAAGCATAGCTATTTTTTCTCCTCTTGCTTTCATTTCTTGGAGGGTATGGGTAGTGATTCTTTTTATTTCTTTTTTATGAATAGACATGATGTGTGATGTATTGTGGGATGATGAAACTTCAGATGTATTTTTATATTACAGCTTTGAGCAACCAGCCAAGATGTGTTACCTACAACTATTTATCCAATCAAAGTCAGTTGGAGATAACCACTCAATGGTTTAAAGAAAGAGTAATTATTTATTGTTTTACTTTTAGAAAGGATTCAATGTTATGTTTGGATTTGAGTTCTGAAATTAACTTTCGGGCTGCACTCTCTGTCTCAAATCTATCTACTAACACCACTGCATAGGAGCCACGATCAAATACTTCTACTCGCGCATTGGCGTATCCAAGTTTTTTTAAATTCTTTACATGGTTGTCTGCATTTTCGCGGATACTGAACGAACCCGCTAGTACCATGTAGTCTCCTTCTTGCACTTTCGTAGGTGCAGGTTTGGTAACTTTTGGTGTAGTTGTGGTTGTTGTAGGTGCTTTTGTTGTAGTCGTAGTAGTAGCTGGAGTTTTTGGTGTAGTTGTTGTCTTTGGCGTAGTTGTTTTACTTGAAGCATCATCTAGCCAGCTAAGTTCTTGATTGTCATACGATGTAGAATCAAAGGAAGAAGGTTCTACGGCAGTGCTATCTTGGTTAAGATAAGCATAATCGTCATTTTGCACTTCATCAAACACTTCTTTATTAGAGGATGGTTTAAGGTCGTTACTACTATTTCTGAACTTATTAATACCAATATAAATCAAAAGTGCCGCAGCAGCCAAACAAACAGCCACAATAACAACGGTGAAAGTATCTAACCTATTCATATTAGGTCTAATTGATTGAATAATGAATACCCTATCGTGTAACTTTAGCTATACTGAACGAAAGGTGTTCAGGAATATCCTATTTTACAACGTCACGCAAAGGTATGGAAAATTTTTTTCTCGAATGATTTCATTTAATTTGCTGTTAACATTTCGCCTTGCAGAATAGTTGAATAAGGATGTAAGAATTCGTTTATCATACATTAAAACAGGAATTTTATCAAAAACTTTATCTTAGGATTTGACTAGTAATCAAAAATAAATTATATTTGCAAGTGATTACTCACTTTTTAAAAAAACAGATGACTGATTGCTTAAAATGACAGATAAAAAAGAGCGGATTTTAGAAGTAGCGTTGCGTTTATTTGCTTTAGAAGGTTATGCTAATGTGCCTACTAGCAAAATTGCAAAGGCAGCCGATGTATCGGAAGGACTTATTTTTAGACATTTTGGAAGCAAGGAAGCCTTATTAGATGCTATTTTAGAATTAGGAATTGAGCAAGTTGAGCACTTTGTAGCGGAAGTAAAGCAGGAAACAAATCCAAGATTACGCATTCAAAAAGTAATTCAACTGCCTTTATTAGTAACTAGAGAGCACGAAGAATTTTGGAAATTGCAGCAATCTATTAAATATCACAATCCTGAATTAGCTACAAAATACCGTCAAAGCGAGGTATTTCAGTCATTAGTGAAAAGTGTAGAAGATGCTTTTAGTAATTTAAAGTATCAAAACCCTAAAGCAGAAACACAATTATTGATGATGATTATCACCAATTTATTTACAATTGTTGAACAAGAAGACCTCATTATCAAAGAAGCTTTTGTAAAGTTTGTACAATCCAAATACGAAGAATAAGTATTTTAGGACGGTGATGAATATACTTAAAAGCACCTTAAAGATAAAGTAAAACAACTTACGCAGTTCCCGATTTGCATTGGCTGTTCGCTTTTAAAAATGGTTTTTATGTTTGTATATTCATCATGCAGACTGAGAAATTGTATTTAGGCAAACAGCTAATAGTCGTTTACTTAGCGTCAAGCGTGTTGTGAATTTCTCATTTACACCCACCAAGCACGAGTTTTAGGAATTGCTTTCATGTCGCTAATGGCTTGCGCAGGGTGAGTTGCTTTGAAAATACTGCTACCTGCTACTAATACATCTGCTCCTGCTTGCAAACATTTTTCTGCATTTTGTAGCCCTATACCACCATCCATTTCAATTAATGTTTCAGTATTATGCTTGATAATGAGTTCTTTAAGTTGTCGAACTCTAGGTATAGACTGATAAATAAACTTTTGCCCTCCAAACCCAGGATTCACAGACATAATTAAAACCAAATCTAGTAACTCTATCACTTCTTCGAGTAGTGCTACCGAAGTATGCGGATTCAAAGCGACACCTGCTTTTGCACCTGTCTCTTTAATTTGTTGAATTGTGCGGTGCAAATGCGGACAGGTTTCATAATGTACGGTAATCACGTCCGCGCCGGCTGCTCGAAAAGCGTCAATATATTTTTCAGGCTCGAGTATCATTAAATGCACATCCAGCGGTTTTTGTGCAATTTTTTTGATATGTTCCACTACAAACATGCCAAAGGTGATGTTTGGAACAAAGCGTCCATCCATCACATCCAAGTGAAACCAATCTGCTTCGCTTTCATTTACCAAAGCCACTTCCGATGGTAATTTTGACCAATCCGCTGCCAACAATGACGGTGCTATTAAATGCTTCATAGCCACAAAGTTAATATCTATTTCGGAATTTCTTATCTCATTCTGTTTAGGCGAAATCAGTTTGTCCTGCTCGAAAACTATATTTCACACCATCTCTGAAAACTCCGAAGATTCTAAATTTAGCGATTGAAACCTTTTAGGAACATCATAAAATATTTACCGTCAAATATTTGTAGATATAAATTTTAGTTAAGTATTATCTAAAAAGGCTTATTTTAAAAATCTTCTAATTGTTCAGTATTGTTGAATAATTAACTCAGGTTATACCACTTGGTTATTGGATTGGTATTTTTCCAAAGCATAAAAAGTCGGCTTCAAAGCATCATAAATTGGTTTCCAGATAACAAATAAATTTTGATATTTCTGATGGTGTTCCAAGTTGGGATGGTAGGTTTTTTTTACGTTTGGACGCGGCAGTTGAGACCAGCTATCCAGTCTTCCTAGCGCTTTCCAACCCAACCAAGCTGCCCCAAGTGCTGCTCCTTCTTCGTGAGTTTGCAAAGAAATGGGAATACCAAACGCATCACTCAGTATTTGTACCGCTTTTTCATTTTTCATGAACCCACCGTTGGCGTAAATGTGTTTGATGGGCGCAGCATGAGATTGTAGGGCATCAAAAATAGCTAATAAGTTGAACGCAATTCCTTCCAAGACTGCTTGATAAAGATGTGCTGCACTATGTTGAATATTTAGCCCAATAAAAGCACCTTTGGCGTGGCTATCCCAAATCGGAGCGCGCTCCCCAAGCAAATAAGGAAGAAAAAATAAGCCTTCCGCACCAATAGGTACTTTTTCCATTGCTTGATGGGAAATTGGTAATAAATGGCTTATCCATTCATGTACAATGCCGCCGTTGTTGGTCGCACCGCCCACTACAAAATAAGTTTCGTCTAAAATATAGTTAAAAATACGTTCTTCCTCATCACGGATAGGTTGGCGGCTCGTGATTCTGATTGCTCCACTTGTACCGATACTCATCGCAGCTTCTCTCTCATCCAGGACTTGTTCACCTAAATTTGCCAAGCAGCCATCACTAGCACCAACCACAATAGGTACATCTTGATTCAATCCTAATCTGATGCGTGCATCTGTTTTAATCCCTAATAACAAATGACTAGTAGGTACTGGTTGAGAAAGTTGAGTCGTATTTATGCCCAGATACGCTAAAGCAGGGGAGTACCAAGTTTTCTCATAAATGTCGAACAGCCCTGTAGCAGAAGCGATGGATTCATCCACTACGTATTGTCCGAGCCATCGAAATAGTAAAAACTCTTTAATCGAAATGAACTTGGCTGCTTGATGGAAAACGTCAGGCTGATTTAGTCGCAACCACGCTATTTTGCACAAGGGCGACATCGCATGAATAGGTGTGCCTGTACGATGATAAATAGTAGTTCCCGCTGAGGATGCTTTCAACGCTTGGGCTTGAGGCGCACTTCTTCCGTCTGCCCATATTATGCTGTTAGTTAGTGGTTGATGGTTTTTATCCATCACAATCAAACTGTGCATAGCACTGCTCAAAGAGATGCCTAGAGGCGGATGAGCCATAGTTTTTACCAAATTGGTGATACAAGTTTCGGAAGCTGCTGCAATAACTTCTGGAATTTGCTCTTGTAGATCAGGCGGAATGGAAAGGATAGGATAATTCAAACTCTCCTTAGCTAAAAGGTTGCCTTGCTGGTCAAAAGCAGCAGCTTTCACGTTGGTGGTACCTACATCTAAGGCTAATACGTAATCCATGCAATGAAAAATTGAACGTTGTCGGATAGATTAATTTCTATGCTAAAGTATCAAACAAAAGTTAGCGAAAAAGCAAAAAGGCAAAAAATTGCATAAATCATAAAATAAACCCTTACTTTTGTGACAAAATTAGAAATTATGCACTCCACTGTAGTTTTTTGTGGCTCCAAAAAAGGGAGTAACCCTATTTACGAAAAAACTGCTAGAAAATTAGCAAAAGAATTAGTAAAACGAAATATTCATCTAGTTTATGGTGGTGGAGACGTAGGTTTAATGGGCGTAATTGCTAATGCTACACTCCAGGCTGGTGGTCAAGTGACGGGGGTAATGCCCAAGTTTTTACGTGACATTGAAGGACATTTTGACCTTACGGAATCTATTATTGTGGATACCATGCATGAGCGCAAAACCATTATGGCAGAACGCGCTGATAGCTTTTTAATTTTACCTGGCGGACTAGGTACGATGGATGAGTTTATGGAAATAGTGACTTGGAGACAACTGCAATTACATCATAAGCCAATAGGTGTACTCAATGTAAATGGTTATTACAATCATATTTTAGCGCATTTAGACCAGATGGTGCAAGAGGAATTTCTTTCTTCTGAAAACCGTGCTTTAATAATGGATGATTGGGATTTGGAGCGTCTTTTAGACCGAATATTGATTGCCGCCAACGAATCAAACAGGAAAGTTGAAAGTAAATCTTTGTAATCAAAATGAATCAATCGAAAAATTATTACCGTCGCTGGCTTGTTCAATCGGCTTTGGGCTTGGTAGTGAGTAGCGCAGGACTTTGCATGGTGATAGAAGCAGGAATCTGGAAATCGCAAAGTGCTACTGCTTGGCAATGGGTGATTGCGGGTACATTTGCTTTGGTCGTATTTAATGCTGGACTTTGTATTTTAATTGACTCGCTAAGGTTTAGAATGCTGCACGATCAATCAAAATAAACATTTGATTTTTAAGTAATTTGATGCTTCATAGAAGTATTTCCAGCAACTAACTAAAAAGGTCGCGCCCTTCCATGTACTTGCTTTTTCGATAAGGAATCAAAAACTCAACCAGTAACAATAACAAAGTTAAGGCGATAAAGTATTGAAAGTAACTTTCGTACTCTTCAAAGTTGCGCTGTTCGAGCTTCCGTTTTTCCAACTTATTGATTTCCGTTTGCAAGGATTGTATCACTGCTTCGCTGCCTTCTGATAGGTTGAAGTAATTGCCATTAGCTGCTTTGGCTATGGCTTTTAAAGCGGCTTCATTCAGGGTTGACTTCACAGGTTCGCCTCTTTCATCTTTTTTATAGTCTTTCCTCCCATTCATTTCAATAGGAATATAGCTCCCCAATTCCGTTCCTACTCCAACAGTAAAAATTAACATCCCGTTTTTACTTGCTGCTGCTGCTAAGGCTTCTGCATTTTCATCATGGTTTTCTCCGTCCGTGATGATGATGAGTGCCTTACTTTGGGTATCTTCTTCTTCAAAAAACTTTTTCTGCCAATTCGATAGTAGCTCCGATATCTGTACCTTGAGTGGTAGCTTGATAAGGATTTGCACTCTTTATGAAAAGCGAAACTGCCGCGTAGTCGTTAGTTAAAGGAGTTTGTAGATACGCATTTCCAGCAAACGAAATTAAGCCGAGCCGTTCGCCTTTTAAAGCATTCAATAATTCTTCTGTGAATCGCTTGGCACGTTCTATTCGATTTGGTGGTACATCTTCTGCCAGCATACTGTAAGAAATATCCAAAGCAAAGATAACATCTGCTGCTTTGAGTTCCACTTTTTCAAGTTTTGTTCCCCATTGTGGATTAGCCCAAGCAATAATGAGCATACCAATAGCCAGCATTAGTAAAATGAATTTTAAAATATGATTGAATCTCGAATACCCATTAATGAGTTGCTGTACCAAATTTATATCACCCAAACGAGCCAGCATGCGCTTGTTGAGTTGCCAAGCAAAAATGAATAGACCCACAAAAACAACAATCGCAAGCAACCAATATAGATTATCCTCATATTCAAATCGAAACATAATTTAATTTTTTTCACTTTCTTAGGTATGTTTTCAATAGATGCTGCCCCATCCGTCCGCTAGAGCGTAGTATTTCCCAACGTCAATATTTTTTCAAACTCTGTTTTTTGCAAAGGCATCACAGAAAGCCGACCAATTCGTACCAATCCAATCTGCTGTAAATCGGGTGTCTGTTTTATAGTGTGTAAAGATACGGGTTGGTTTAATCGCTGCAAAGGTATAAAATCAACTACAGACCAATCTCCTTTTTCAGCACTTGGGTCGGGGTATGCGGCTTTAACAACTTTACAAATTCCCACCACTTCCAATCCTTTAACACTGTGGTAGAACAGTGCCAAATCTCCAACTTCCATTCCACGAAGATAGTTGCGAGCGGCGTAATTGCGCACACCATCCCACATCGTTTTGCCTTCACTTTCCAAACGTTCGTAACTATAAGTTTCTGGTTCCGATTTAATAAGCCAATAATTCATTGTATCCTATTTGTAATGGTTTTTAAATTCAAGTTATCATATCATTTAATATATTCTATGGTACAGTAAGTAGGTATTGTCAATTAATCAAAACTAGTAAAATTGAAAAACGACCAGTATTTATCAAGCTCACGTCTTATAAAATGTTGATTTAGTGGTTACACTGGCATCGCTGATTTCAATAATACTTCTTGGAATTGTAAAGCCTTTTTTCCTGTTGTTCACTTTTGACCAGAAAAAATTTAAAAAAGCAGTAATCCTGACGAACACACAAAAGTAAAAAAGGCAAACCATTTAACAACGGTTTGCCTGTAATAGCTATGGTGAAATTATAATTATTTCCGAATCAATATTGGGACGTTCGTTTTTGTAGTTAGGTACAAAACAAACTTATTTTATAATCGAAAAACGGGCATATTGTGTAAGATTATCTTGTTTCACTTTCAACAAATGGATGCCAGACGTAGTGTTTGCCAGTTCGATAGTTAAAATATTTTCTCCCTGTGCCACGTTATGTATTTTTTGGCTAATAATTTTGCCGTTGATATCAAACACTTCTACCGTTAATTTGCTGGGCTGCAAGGATTCATAGCGCAAGTTGATGAAATCGTTAGTAGCAGGTGAAGGGTAAACCGCGATAATCCCTGTTTTCTGTTCCATATTATTACTCCTGCTTTCTAAACTATTTTCCAAGTTAGAAGAAGTACATTTAAAGGAAACGGGTGTGCCAAACAAACAGTTAGAATAAGAAGCACTTAAAGTAGTGGTAGAGCTACCGCCACCATATTGAATGCTCAAACTAACGTTTAATACTACGTTACTGCCACCATTACCACCTTGCTCATACACTAACACCCGCATTCCCTCTGGATTTGGGTCGTAGCCATTTAAGTCCTGCTGCGTGAATGTGTAAGTCCCATTACCGCCAGAAGTGAGTAACTTCAAATTGCGTTTGCTTTTCTCTGGTATAATTTGTAACCTGAAGTTACTACTGTTTCCTGAATAGCCACTTACCTGAACGGTCAGGGTGTAAGTAGGAGCAACATTAGAAGCACAGGTCAATGAATTGCGTCTCATAATTGCCACTTTCGCAGGTGACTTGCTTACTCTAGTAGAAGTGTAAGAAAATGAACCATTACAAGTGCCACCGCTATTTTGAGTGCTTGTTGTTGATTTTGAACACAAAAGGAGTAGCGTAATAAGTAGCGTTAGTGACGATAGAACTGCAATTGACCAACATTCCACCAGCAATAGCGGAGGAGGAGAAAATTACGTTAGGGCTTCCCGAAAAAGCACTTCCGTTGTTGGCTGGATTATATTGAGCGTTACTTAATCTCATATCCAGAGTAGATTGAGCAGTTACAGAGCTACTGATTGGACTGTCTTTGGTAATCCACCAGCCGACCATTTCTCCTGAAGCTAAACTAGCTCCTGTGGTGCTTAATGGTAAATTATTAGTACCACCAGGCAGGGTAAAAATAGTAGAACCCTGTACTTTCCCAGGCTTAGGTGTTACACAACCTGTTGTACCACCGCCTGTTGTACCACCTCCTGTTGTACCACCTCCTGTTCCTGATTTAATGGTTAATTTTACAGGTATTTTACAAGGAATTGGATTTAAGGCATTGGCTTCTGCCATATAAAAGGTGTAAGTACCTGCACCGTTGACGTAATTAGCTGGATTGAAGGCATTTGAGCCACGTACTACGGCTTGCTCTGCACGGTCGTTTTCGTTCAAAAACCAATCAAAACAATCTAGGTTGTAGGTAGTTCCATCGAACGAAGTATAAGGTTTTCCAGCCACAAAAGTTGGGACAGGTTCATTAACACCAACTTCTTTTTGAAAGTCAGAGGTGTTATAAAAATATTGAAACGGATCGCTAATACACAAATGATTTCTACAAGTTCTAGCAATCGTATTCATTTTATAATATTGACAAGGCGTAAATGTTTGTCTGCAATCGTCTGAATTATAAGTGGCATAGTTATTAGAAAGTACAGTAGAGGTATATGTACCTATTTTTGTACCTGAGTCTGGACTAATTTGTAAGTCATGTCCGTTCACGCAACGGTAATTTGACATATTGAAGCTGCAATCGTTGTTTTGATAGCAAAGTTCGCTTGTGCCACGCTGGCAAGCATCCGTACATCTATATTCTAGTGCAGCTCCTGGCCAAGTATCGCAAACGCCATCTCCATGTGTCAAACAGTCACTATTGTTGAGTGCGCCATCTGGATAACCTACTTTTACATTTTCATGCGCATCCAAATTCCAGTGTGGATGATCACGCCAAAAAAGTGTCCCATATCATGCTCTAAAGAGGATTTGGTTAAGCTAACGTTGTAACGCATCACTCCATAGTTGCGGCTATAGGTAATTTATCAATAAAACCTAAAGGTCCGCAGCAGTCATGGTTGGCATTAAAACCACCTACCCAAAACATATTTAGCACATTTGCTACCTCAAAAGATTGTAGTTGGGTTTCATCATTCACGCCATCGCTAAAAGTGGTTCTTGGATCTCTTCCCCATGTGTTGAAATAAAAATCGTACATATCGCAATTAGTCACACGAATACGTTCCACTTCTACCAATTCAATATTAGCGTTTGCCAGTACCGCGTTGAGCTTAGCAAATCTGGCAGTAATGTCTGCGTCTGGCATTTTTCTAAAGCCACTACCAGATTCTAAATAGTTATCTCCATTCCAGTTAGGACATTCAAAATCACGTTACGCATAGCTATTCGGTACTTACCACCGTTGCAAGAGCGTAAATTATTTTTAATCGTACACGAAGGGTCTGCATTTTTTCCAATACTATTGCTAGCGGGACCCCAACCTGCTGTACCATAGCCAGCATCCACTTCGGGACATACTGAACCATTTTTTTCCAGTACATCAATACCTTCAAACAAGGCATCATCTCCATGAAATTCTCTAAAAGTACCATCTTGAATGCGTCGCTCTACTGCTGCACGCCAGAGTTGATAATTTTCAGACTCTTGCCCATACAAGGACAAACCATTTAATAAGCTGCACAACAGCGAAATAAGAATTAAATTTTGTCTCATATATTGATATTACCAGATTTAAACTTGCTAGTTTAATTCTTTTGGCGCGCTGGAGTTAAGGCATTGATTTGGTTACCGATACCAATCAAACGCAAATGTATATAAAAAAAACTTTATTTGATGATGAATGAAGAAATTTATAGAAATTAATCAAAATTTGGGAAGAGTAGTAAAAAAGCAGTAGATCACATACAGGAATAAGGAAAGGATGTGATACTTTACGTTAAGTTGTACAAACATATTATCTACAACCTAACGTAAAATATAAGGATTCAAACGACATTTTACTGTCTAAAAAACCTGTACTACACCCGTCATTAATTCTGTTTTTTCATTCAGCAGTTCCACTTCTACCTTATAGATGTACGTACCTGTTGGCACTCGCACGCCACTTGAAGTTGTTCCATTCCAGCCGCGTTCAGGTTGATTAAGTGGAAGATCGTAGGATTGAAACAGTAAGTTTCCCCATCGGTCGTAGATAGCAAGTGACTTTAAGCGTGTTGCTTTGCTATCCGAAAAGACAGAAAAAAAATCGTTTATGCCATCACCATCTGGACTGAAAGCATTAGGAATATAAATGTTATTTTTTTTCTAGTACAAAAAATTGTAAATTTGATCGGTGGCTGAACAGCCTGATGAATCACCAAGTGTGACTTGATAGGTGGTCGTTAGAAATGGTTTTACTAAAATCTGTAAGGAATCGGTGAAACTCAAATCTCCCGAAGGAGTCCATCTTACAGTTTGTATTGCTCCACTCACGGAAGGTATCAGCGTCAGACTATCTCCTAGCACTAATACTACATCTTCACCTAATTCTACTACCACTTCTTCCGGTTGCGGTACACTCAACAGCGTATCCGCACTACAACCGTTTACATCTTTTATTTCCAAAAAATATTGACCAGGAGTTAGATTACGAAGAGCTATTGACTTTTGGGAAGCTACAATTGTTGCATCATTGAAAGACAACGTGTAAGGACTGATTCCGCCTAAAATAGTATCAATAGTAATCACGCCATCTTCATCTCCGAAACACGTAGGTGACACCACATCGCTAATAAATGCCAACTGGTTTCCAGCTTCTAATCTGATGCTGTCCGTGATGACACAACCTGCAGCATCTAACACAATCACTTGATACATACCTGCGCCTAATCCTTCTAATTTTGTTTCGCGTTCTCCGTTGCTCCATCGAATATCCAAAGGCTCGACACCGCCTTCTACCAATAATTCCACTGCGCCATCTTTGGCATCTGTGCAACTTACGCCAAAACCATTGTAGTCGGTTAGTTTAACAATTTCAGTTGCCAAGCGACTGACTCTTACACTTGCTTCTTCTCCAATATCAATACACCGCCATTCTGAACTAACCACGTTTTGGATGCTAAACGTGGTGCTACTATCAGGTATCACACTTATGGTGTATCCATTTTGGATATTATTGAGTGTTCTTTGTAATCCACCTTCTAAGTAAGTAATATCAAAATTACCCACTTGATTGAATTGAAATTTTAATTCTACGGTGTTCCATCACAAATACTTTCTTCCGTTAGATTAGTGGTAAGTGAAGCCGTGACAACTGGCTCAAAATCCAAACTTACTTCCACTAAAGTGTCGCAACCATTTATCCCTGATACGCGCTCAATACCGCTTGGACGATTGCGGTCATAGGTGTTGCCGTTAATTTGGATACTTTCTCCTTCGCAAAGTGTTGTGCCATAGCGTTGGAGCACTGGTGGCAGCACGGTAACTGTTACATTAATTAAGCTATCGCATCCACCAAAAGCTTGACCTGGCAACCGCTCGAAACCTGAAATGTTATTAATATCGTAAATAGTACCATTAATTTCCACAGCGGCTCCTTCGCAAATAGATAAGCCCAAATTATTGATAGCTGGCGGTAAAAATTGTAAATCTATTCGGATAATGCTGTCGCAGCCTTGACTATTACCATTCAAGATGCGTTCCACTCCCGTTGGGTTATTTTCGTTGTAAAGGTTACCATTAATTTCCAAAGATTCTCCTGCACAAAGTGTTTGGTTGATGTGATGCTCCGTAGGAAAGATGTAATTTAAACTAACTTGTACCAAACTATCACAACCTGAAGCACTTGTAAATACTACTTCACCATTCGGGTTAGCTTCATTGAAGATTTGTCCCCCAAGTTCAAAAACATTACCACTGCAAAGGGTGGTATCTATCGAAATACGCTTTGTCGGCAATACCGTCAATATCATATCCTGTTGCAAGGTAGTAGTACAATGAGCGTCTTGTAAGGTTTGAAAAATAATAGATAGGTCGGTATTGGGCAAAATATTTACCTCGTTTGGACAAAATATAAAACTAGTGTCTGCTGCGTTAGAGCGCAAAGTGGTTATAGTATTGTTCGTAGAGAGTCCATAATTTAAGTAATAAGGTGGCGTGCCTGAAAATTGTAATTCAATAAGGGTACAGTCATTTTGACAAACGGTTGGGCTGGAATTAATTGCAACTTTCGGAAGTTCTCGCTCTGCAATAAGCTCGATGGTATCTCTAAAATTACAACCTTCTGCATCCATTATGTTTACAAAATAAGTGCCTACTTCTAAATTGGTCAAAGCTAGACGCTCATTAAACGAGGTATTATTCCAATCAATTTGTAGCGGAAGTACCGCTCCAGTCAATTCAATGGAGATGTTGCCATCCTTAGCATTTGGGCAACTCGTGTTGGTGGCATTGACCGAAGCTGTAAAACATGGTCTTGCGCCAACAATAATTTCTATCGCCTCTCCTACTATATTTAAGTTAGTTACATCACCATCGAATCCACAGGCTTCAAAACTAAGTATGGACTGAATAGTATTGATATTTGGATTGGATAAAAATTCCAATACACTAATTGTTCCATTAGTTTGAACGTAAGAAAAACCCCACACACGATAAGTACCAGCTACCAAGTCACTAAAATCAAAATCTCCAGAGGTATTGAAATCAATAATTGTAAAAGTGGGTGCATTATTTCCCGTTAAAATGTAAGCATACTCAAAAGTAAAACCCAGCGCGTCAGGTGCAAATTCATCATTTGCAGTGTAAGCAGTTTGAAAAGCTGTTATGTCTTCTCCTTCTAAGATTTGAATAGGAAGCCCAGCTCCTGCTTGGGTAGGGATAATTAAATCACCTGCATCTGCATCATCGCAATCGTAAATTACACCCTGACAAAAAGTAGTTCCATTGCGAAGGGAGTTAATAAATTCTTGATTTTTAACGCTATTAGGTAGTCCTGGTGTTTCAGCAATACCAGTTCCAGGATTATCGAAGTTGAGTGGATTGTTCCAATTGTTATCCACTGTGTTTAAAAATCGAATTACTTTATCGCGTTGATTTTCATCGAGTTTGAATGTAACGGGACTATTTTCAATATCTTCCTCCACTTTTATTGCTTGCAAAGCGTCCCAGTAGATCGCATGAACCACTGTTTCGCATCGGTCTCGAATCTGAACCACATCATTGTCATTGTTCATTCCTAATACCCAAATGTTTGTAAAATCATTGGGATCCGTACAAGGGCAAAACAACGAAGAACCTGGTACAGGTGGGTTTCTATCCGTGAATGGTGGCGTAGGGTTACTATTGCACTGTTTCAAGCAACTACTTATGTCTGGAATAATATACACGCCATCTTTAGGATTGGTATCATTTGGGTCATCTGGTGGCAAAGCTGCATTTCGATCCTCGGAATTGTAAATTACTAAAATAGAACCTACTGGTACTGCCCGATAACAATCCCCCAAAATAATATGTCCTCTTGCTGTTCCTTGAGAAGCAGCGGGAAAATTATTATCGTCAATCAACCAGCCTGCTAGGTTAACAGGTGTGGTAGGTGCGTTAGTTGCGCCAACAACAACCAATTCAATGTACTCCTGACGACGCATTCCTTCAGAGGGACCGTTTGAAATTTCATTGATAATCATACCGCCTCGTTCTGCGCAAAAAGGAGCATTACCTTCGTACTGAGCAAGCAAAGGGGTTTGTGAAAATAATCCGATAGCGAAAATGTAAAGAAAAAACCTCATAATCATCGAGCTTAAATATGCTTTTGAATCTCGGAAGCCAACGATTTTCGTTTAAAGCATTCCTAATTAAGAAATGAAGTCAGGCAAGCTACGCAAAGGGATTTCAGTTTTTTCAAACCATCAATTGTGTTTTTTATTGCACATAAACTGGTAATTTTAGTAGAGATTACTGAAGTATTTTTTTCAGCTTTGCAGACTTAACTATCTCACATGGAGTTACAACAGGCAGTGTCGCTGATTGCAGCAGCGGTAAAAAAAGAAAATGGTATTTGGGCAGACGTTGGCGCAGGTACAGGATTATTTACTTTAGCCCTTCAACACCTACTCCATGAAGGTACAATTTATGCGTTAGACAAGAATCCACATGCCCTTTGGAAGCTGGCTTCTAGCAAGCAAGTGTGCATAAAAGTGGAGGAAGCCGATTTTACAAAGGAATTATCTCTACCCACTTTGGATGGAATTATCATGGCTAATGCGCTGCATTACGCACCTGAACCTGTTGTGGTGTTTAATCAATTATTGAGTTGCTTGAAGCCCAAGGGAGTGTTCATACTGGTGGAATACGAAACGAACACGCCCAATTTCCCTTGGATTCCCTATCCAATTCCTTTGCAGCACTTTAAAGCAATTGTAACGGCAAGCCAACATAGCCTTTCACAAGTAATTCCTATAAGCACTGTACCTTCTGTGTATAGCACCGAGCATATTTACAGTGCTTACATAATTAAGGAATAAGCGGCTGATATGACACAGTTTGCCGTTTGCTCAAAAACAACTATTTTAGGTAACCTCCATTTATATGATCTACATACAAACACAAAAGAAGCAAACTGCATAACATCCAAATAGAAGTTACTTACTTACTAGGCACAAAGTCCATAGACACAGCGTTCATACAATAGCGTAATCCAGTAGGTTGAGGTCCATCGTCAAATACATGTCCTAAGTGACCATCGCATCTGCCACAAACTACTTCTGTACGAACCATACCATGACTTACATCGCGGTGTTCGATGACATACTCTGGCTTAATCGGTTTCCAAAAACTGGGCCAACCTGTGCCAGATTCGTATTTGGTATCAGAGGTAAAAAGAGGTAATTGGCAACCTCTACAAGTGTAAACGCCCTCTTTTTTATTGTCCCATAAGTCCCCTGTGAAAGCACGCTCTGTACCAGCTTCACGCAGCACATAAAATTCCAATTCTGTAAGCATAGCTTTCCATTCCGCTTGGGTTTTTTCCACTTTTTCTATTTTTTCAGGAAGCTCTAGTGCAATTTTTGTAGGAGTAGGAGTCTGGCTTGAATTTTGCTGTACAGGCTGAGGCTGTTGACAAGCTACTAAAGTAATAGAAGCCACTATTATAAAAGTAACAAGAATATGATTCATAGATTAAATATTGAATAACAATTACAACAGAAAAATCGCTCCATTAACGCTTTGAGTGGTTAAATCTGTGACTTGATAGCTATCTTTTTTTGTCTTCCTTCCGACGAATACGTGGTTGATTCCATTCTTCGCGCTGCGCAAACTCTACTACATTTTTCATCATCAAGATAATTCCAAAGAAAACACCGTATCCGATAGCTAGTACAATATATATCCAACTATACGAACCTGCATCCCAAATGGATAAGCTGGAAAACAAGTATGCTATGAAAGCTAAACCTGCTGCCAAACCAATAAAACTCATAATAGATTGACTGTAATACTTACCTTGTTCTTTGGTGGTAAGTAGCGTAAGGCTATTCATAATAGCAAACATAAACAAAAAAGAGGCTGCACTTAACCAAGGGAAACGCTCGTTAGTGGCGATTATTGCTGACCATTCCATCAATTTTTCGATGGAAGTAATTACCACATTAGCCGCAAGTAAGCCACCAGCCTGAAAAAGTGGACTGGTTATCCAACGTATAAAAGTGTCTTCTTTCATTCGTATTAAATAAGGTTTTCTTTAAAATGTTTAAGAAGCGCCTTATATTTTCTGTACTGCCACCTTGCCCAGTAAGTCGTACTCTAGCGCGTCTGTAATTTCAATTTGTGCAAAGTCCCCCACGCGCACGTAATCCTTAGCAGCATTGACCAACACTTCATTATCCACTTCTGGCGAATCACCTTCGGTTCTCCCGTAAAAAAAACCACCTTCCTTGCGATCAAACAGCACCTTGAGGGTTGTTCCTATCTTAGCTTGATTCTTCTCATAAGAGATAGATTGTTGTACTTCCATCAACTGTTCGGCGCGTTCTGCCTTCACTTCTGCGGGAACATCATCTGTTGCTTCGTGAGCGCTAGTCCCTTCTTCGTGAGAATACTGAAATACCCCTACGCGCTCAAATTGTACGCGCTCCACAAAATGAAGTAAGTCATCAAATTCCTGCGTGGTTTCTCCTGGAAAACCCACTAGCATGGTGCTTCGCAAAGTTAGGTTAGGTATCTTTTTTCTAGCTACATCAATCAGCTCCAAAGTTTCACGTTGAGTAATTTGGCGTTTCATTCGCTCTAATACAGCATCGTTGGCGTGTTGCAGTGGCATATCTAAGTAATTACAAATCTCTTTGCGTTCAGCCATAACATCAAATACCTCAATCGGAAATTTACTTGGATAGGCATAATGCAATCTAATCCATTCAATACCTTCCACGTCTGCTAAAGCGTGTAGAAGTTTAGGCAATTCGCGTTTTTTGTATAAATCTAAGCCGTAGTAAGTCAACTCCTGTGCAATTAACATCAACTCCTTAACGCCAAGTTTGGCTAGGTGCTGTGCTTCTTTTACCAGTAAGTCAATAGGCTTAGAGATGTGCTTCCCGCGCATAAGTGGAATGGCACAAAACGAGCAGGTGCGATTACAACCCTCCGAAATTTTTAAATAAGCATAGTGCATCGGGGTAGTAATGACTCGCTCGCCAACCAATTCATGCTTGTAGTCTGCATTCAATTTTGCCAACAAATTCGGCAATTCTAATGTACCGAAGTAGGCATCTACTTCTGGAATTTCTTGCTCCAAATCAGCCTTGTAGCGCTCTGATAAACAACCTGTTACATAGAGTTTATCTATTTCACCTCTCGATTTCAAATCTGCATATTCCAAAATCGTATTCACAGATTCTTCTTTAGCTAAGTCAATGAAGCCACAAGTATTGACAATAATAACATTAGCATCCACATTCTTTTCATGGAAAACCTCAAAATCGTTAGCTTGTAGCTGAGTAATCATATTTTCGGAATCCACTAAATTTTTAGAGCAACCTAGTGTAATCACGTTTATTTTATCGCGTCGAAGTGTTCTTGTTTTCATATCTAAAATTGATTGAACGCCTTACTAAAAGTACGCTTAGTACAAATAGCAAGCAGCAACTTATATTAAGTACAATAAATAAAACCACAAAATTAGCAATACATTCATAATTCATTACCTATAAAAACGTTATACGCAAAAAATCACAGACTTATGAAAAAAGGATTGCTTTTGCTGATGTTGTTGTACTGCTCGTTACTGGCGAGTGCGCAAATTGGAGCTAATGCAGGATACAGCTACATACGTGCAGAATCAGATGTATATGGCACTTGGTTAATAGAGTTGAGCAGTGTGGTGGGCGTAAATTATTGGTTTAGACTAAAAAATAAGCGCGTAGAGTTTTTCCCAACCTTAGAACTAAACAGTACCAAAATATCAAATGACCAGTTTGTAATGCGTGACATGACTTTAGTGAGTGGCTATTTGAACACTCGATTTTATGTTTTTGATTTTCAAGGTGATTGTAACTGTCCTACTTTTTCCAAGCATGGTGGTTCATTTGATAAAGGTTTCTTCCTATCTATCGCGCCAGGCGTAGAGTACAGCAATACAAATATCCAAACTAAAGATGATTCTTTTCGCTTCAAAGCCAAAGAAGTGATGCCTTCCATCAGTGTAGGTACTGGTTTTGATATTGGTATTTCCAATTTACTAACCCTTACTCCTTACACCCAATTTAGATACGCCGCAAGCAACGACACAAGACTGGAACGATGGATAGTGGGAATTAATATTGGATTGCGCTTTGACTAAATCAATAGACATTAAACTACTAGCGCTACTTGATTTTTACTGGTAGATGAAATAGTAAGGATGGCTAATTTATCTTCCAATAATCAACGAATAGCTCATAAAGCCATGTTGAACAGCAATTTTAAAAAGTTGTCGAATAACCTTTTTATCTTTGCAAAATTAATTGGTCAGTGAAATTCAACCAAACCTATCTAAGCCTAAACAGACATAACGAACGTGAAAAAAATTATTGGTGCAATTATTTTTTTAGCTATTGCAGCAGGCGCCTTTTGGGGATATCAATACTACCAAAATGTATTTTCTCCCAATGTTCCAGCAAAACTAAAGTCTGAATTTGTCCTAATTCCCACCAACAGTACCTTCAAACAGGTAGTAGATTCTTTATATTTTAATGGATTGATACGCGATAGTGTTTCTTTTAGACAAGTGGCAGACTTTATGGAATATAAACGCTCCAGTATGCGTGCTGGACGATTTGAGGTAAACCCCAATTGGAGTAATTATGATTTGGTCAAACATTTGCGAAATGGAGAGCAAGCTACAGTAAAAGTAGTGCTAACCGTAGAACGTATGACCGAAAACGTGGCGGCAAAAGTAAGTCGCTTCTTGGAAAGCGACTCTTTAGCAATTGTGACTTTGATGCAGGATGATTATTACTTAAAAAGAAATAGGTTACACTCCAGAAACCTTGATGTCTCTGTTCATTCCCAATACATACGATTTTTTTTGGAATACCTCGCCGAAACAATTTTTTTGAGCGAATGCTTAAAGAACACGAGCGATTTTGGCAAAAAGACAATCGAAAGGGAAAAGCAGAAAAAACTAGGTCTTG
>JAAUTG010000335.1 GCA_012031785.1 Saprospiraceae bacterium
GTATTGTATATTAAAATAGTGCAATACACAGTTTATAAGGTATTGGTTTACTTTTTCATTGCTCAACTGCTCACTATGAAACCATTTCGACTGTTGGTATTAATGTTTACTTTATCGTCATTTACAAGCATTTTGTGCGCACAAGACCCTATATTTAGCCAATTTTACGCTGCGCCATTACAATTAAATCCAGCTTTTGCAGGCACTACTTTAGCTCCTCGAATTTCTTTGAACTATCGCAATCAGTGGCCTGCTTTTGGTAATGCTTACACCACTACGGCTGCTTCTTATGAACAACTGTTCGAGCCACTAAATAGCAGTGTAGGTTTGATGTTGCAATCCGATAACGCAGGAGATGGGATTTACAAATCCACCAACGTACTAGCAGCTTTCGGGTATCGCCTCAAAATGAACGATAATTTTTTGTCAAATTTGGCGTGGAAGGCGGTATTAATCAGGCAATTTTGGATTGGAATAAACTCATTTTTTTAGATCAATTAGATATTGTAGAAGGGGTGGCGTTCCCAACTGAAGAAGAGCGACCTTTGAATTTGAATAGAACTTATTTTGACGTTGGTGCAGGTATTTTGGCATACGGTCAGAATTTTTATGGCGGTTTCTCTGCCAAACACATCAATAGACCAGATGAAACTTTTAAAGAAGGGCAACTGAATATTGATGGCGCTTTACCTGTACGCCTAACTTTTCATGCTGGCGGACAGTTTACCATACGAGAAGGCAACAAACGGAGAGCAACTTCGTTCGTTTCTCCAAACGTGATGTGGATACAGCAAGGCGACTTCGGGCAATTGAACGCAGGCGCTTATCTCGGCTTCGGTTCACTTTTCGGTGGACTTTGGTATAGGCACGCGCAAGAAAATGGCGATGCCGCTATTTTTCTGGTTGGATTTCAATATGATGTATTTAAAATTGGTTATAGTTACGACTTTACAACCTCTAGTTTAGCTTCTGTATCTGGCGGTACAGGGGGCGCAAACGAAATAGCTATCACTTTCAACTTTGAAAATAGTGCTGAATTTCAGCGTAAAAGAAGGGCTAATCGCTACAATGACTGTTTCAGGATGTTTCGATAAATAGTTTTTTATCTTTTTTGTAAGTCAATTTTGTTGAGTATGAAGCGAGGTTATTGTACCTTCGCAGCCGAAATTGGAGGACTGAACGGGAAGTAAAATTTAGTCTTACTTCTAGCTAAGCATTAAGGTGAAAACTTTTAATTTTTAAACGAATACTAAGCGAAAGAATAAGTCGTTAAACAGTTGTGTTAATCACGATTAGCACAAGAGATGTCGTTCTTAACAGTTTTTGTGGTATAGTAAGCGCAAAAATTGTTGGATAACCAAAAATCTAAGGCAGTTTTATCCAAAACTTGAATTTTCAAAATCATTAAGATGAGATTATTAAATTGCTCTATTCTTTTCCTTGTAACGGTTTTGTTACTTAGCTCATGCGGAAAAAAGGAACAATCAGCTACCACAGGCTGGAACTACAACGATCAAAAGTATGGTGGCTTCGAGAAAGTGACCGATTATGAAGGACAAATCACAGGACCTAATCTCGTACCCGTAGAAGGCGGTACATTCGTGATGGGGGTTACTGAGCAAGATGTGACTTACGATTGGAACAACATTCCACGTCGTGTGACTGTTTCTTCCTTCTACATGGACGAAACAGAGGTAGCAAATATTGACTACCGCGAATATTTGTATTGGTTGAAGCGCGTATTTGGAGAATCCTATCCAGAAGTTTATTTGGATGCACTTCCCGACACTTTGGTATGGCGCGAAGAATTGGCATACAACGAGCCTATGATGGAAACCTATTTCCGTCATCCTTCTTTCGACACCTATCCTGTGGTGGGCGTAAACTGGTTGCAAGCCACTAGATATTGCCAATGGCGTACTGATCGTGTAAACGAATACCTGTTGATTGAAAAGGGAATATTAAACCCCAACGTAGAGCAAGTGGACGAGGCAAACTTCAACACAGAAGCCTATCTAGCAGGTGTCTATGAAGAATCTGCTATCAATGTTCGCAAAGGAATGAAAGATTATCAGACTGGTGGAGAGCGTCAAGTGCGATTTGAAGATGGTATCTTATTGCCTGCTTATCGTTTGCCTACGGAAGCAGAATGGGAATATGCAGCATTAGGATTGCAAGGAAATATGGCTTCTGAACAGGATGAGCGCATCACGGATAGAAGAATTTATCCTTGGGACGGCAATAGTGTACGTTATCAGCAGCGAAATAAATATCAAGGTAGAATTTTGGCAAACTTCAAGCGCGGATATGGTGACTACATGGGTATGGCTGGTAATTTGAACGACAATGCTTCAGGTCCAGCAGAGGTACGTTCTTTTATTCCTAACGACTTTGGTTTATACCACATGGCGGGTAATGTCAACGAATGGGTAGCAGATATTTACCGTCCTTTGACCAGCCAAACGTTGCGCGACGTAGAAAACCACGATTTGAACCCTTACCGTGGTGGTCGTTTCCAAGATAAAGTTTTGGATGACGAAGGTAAACCACAGTTGGATAGCTTAGGGCGTTTGGAATATCGCTATTTGGAGGCTGACGAGGTGTCTGACCGTGAAAACTATAAAACAGGTGATGTTTTTAACTTCCGCGACGGTGATAAGCAATCCTCTGCTTTTTACGACTACGGAAAACACACCCTGATTAGTGATAAAGCACGCGTGATAAAAGGTGGTTCATGGTCTGACCGCGCTTACTGGTTGTCTCCAGGTACGCGCCGCTTCAAGGATGAGGATCGCTCTGACCGAGACTTGGGTTTCCGATGCGCAATGACAAGAACAGGCGCGCCAGGAGGAAACGATGGCTCTAGTGGCAATCAATTTAAAGTGAAGAAAAAGGGAAAAAAAACGCGGTTAAAATAACCAGTTGAACAAATTATAAAATAAAAAGCCTTCTCCATGAAAAATGTGAGAAGGCTTTTTATTTTTAGCTCGCGAGTGTTGTTTACAGCAAGCTATAATGAATGAAAAAATAGTTATCAATTGAGGTTATATAATTTATTTTGCCCAAACACAACTATTTTGCCTTATTTAATGTGCTTTCTAGGTAAACAGGAAAAGCCTTTTAAAAGCAAATAGCGGATAGTGTAACATCAGTTATTAAGTATCAACAAATAAAAAAACTTCAACCCATGACAATTCAAGCACTTTATGAATACTATCAGCAGCATCCAGTTGTAACCACAGATAGTAGAAACGTACCAAAGGGTGCGCTTTTTTTGCACTTAAAGGCGACCGTTTCAACGGTAATCAATTTGCAGCGCAAGCCCTTGAGCAAGGGGCTGCTTTAGCCATCATAGACGATGCAAATTATCAAACACAAGGCTGTATTTTAGTGGAAAACGTACTTGAAACTTTACAGCAGCTTGCTACACACCACCGCAGAATGCTTCATATTCCTGTTATTGCTATTACGGGAAGCAACGGTAAAACGACGACTAAAGAACTTATTGCCACCGTGATGGGTAGCCATTATGCTATCCATTTTACTGAAGGTAACTTGAATAACCACATTGGCGTTCCATTGACCTTATTAGCGATGCCGATGCACATAGAAGTGGCAGTGATTGAAATGGGAATGAATCATTTAGGAGAAATTGCTGCGCTTTGCGAAATTGCTGAACCTACACACGGGCTGATTACAAACATTGGTAAAGCACATTTAGAAGGAGTAGGTGGTACTATTGAAGGTGTAAAACAAGCTAAATCAGAGTTATACAAATATCTAAAAACTAATAAAGGTATGGTGTTCATCAATCGAGATGAGCCATTTTTATTTGAGCTTGCCGAAAAAAACCGAAAAAAATTAAGTTATGGCAGCGACGCTAAGTTAGTGGAACATGCACTTTACCATGTCACTTGCGAAACGGTTAGCCCTTTTGTACGTGCCACTTTCCAAAGTGACGACCAAGAACGTATGGTCGTGCAAAGCCACTTGATGGGAAAATATAACTTCTATAATATTATGACTGCCATTGCAGTGGGGCAATACTTCAAAGTGCCTGCATCAAAAATAAAGTCTGCTATTGAAAATTATGTTCCTTCTAACAATCGCTCGCAAATAGTGCAACGTGGCAGCAACACCTTCATCATGGATGCTTATAATGCTAATCCCGACAGCATGAAAAGTGCCTTAGACTACTTCGCCACTTATCAGGCATCACAAAAAATAGTATTACTTGGCGATATGTTAGAGCTTGGCGTGACTACTTTACAAGAACATCAAGCTATTTTACGCCATACCGAAAGTTTGAATTTTAGTAAAATTATTTTAGTTGGACATAACTTTGGGAAAGTCAATCAATATCATTTACACTTCGAAAATAGTCAAATCTTGAAAAATTGGTTTGTACAGCAGAACTTCGAGCACGTCACCTTTCTAGTCAAAGGGTCTCGCGGCATGAAGATGGAAGAAGCTATCCTGCAATAAATCTAGGATAAGAAGCGATTGGTATGATGCAGTTGGTTTCTAATAACTTGGAATCTGGTCTTTTTGGTGATTTATTGTGAAACGTTTAGAAGTCCTATTTAGGTTAAGCCTTAACAAGGTAGTGCTTAACTTAAATAGGATAGCTAAAAACCAGCAAATTAACTGTTCGACAATTCTATTGATGACTGTACTAGTACTACTTTATGGTAATATTTCCAATAAAAGTAACCCAATGACAGCAAGCAAAGTAAAGAAGACAGCACACTAACCCAATAACTAGATTGGATGAAAAAAGAAAGCCAAGATAGCTCTGAATACGCAAAATTTTTGTAAAAAAGAATCGCTACACTTCCCAGATAGCCGCTGGAATCTGCGACATACATGATAAATCCAACAGTACAAACGTATTTAAAGGCACCAATAAGTCGCTCAAATAGCATAATACTAAAAGGAACATAACCCATATACAATCCCAAACCGATAGCGGTCATCCACAATTCAGGATTGATTGCGTTATTTTGAAATAATAGGGTAGCACCACCAATTAGCGCAGCACCACCAATGATAAGTAG
>JAAUTG010000336.1 GCA_012031785.1 Saprospiraceae bacterium
ATATAACTCCAACGAAGTGCCTTGCAGCATACCATCTTTAGCAATGTCGGTACAAATAGCATATCGCACTCCTTTTGAAACATAATTTTGTAAAAAAGAAGTTAACTCCAACTCGCTTTGTTCTTGCCAGCCATTAATTGCCACTTTTCTGTTTGCTGCGTCTGCACCAAGTATGATACGTTCCGCGCCATAGCTATCTAGCCAACTCAAAAAAGTAGAGGGTGCTTTGACCGCAATAGTACCACCTGTGATCTGTTTTGCACCACTTTCAAAAGCGATTTTTAAATCATGGTCGCTCTTCAAGCCGCCACCAAAGTCAATCCAAAGTGATGTTTTAGTAGCAATGCGTTCCAACACGCGATGGTTGACAATATGTTTTGCCTTGGCACCATCCAAGTCCACCAAATGTAAGCGCTGAATACCAGCATCCTCAAACCGAAGTGCTACTTCCAATGGGTCTTCGTTGTAAACTTTTTTTTGGGCATAATCACCTTGTGTTAGTCGGACGCATTTGCCTTCGAGAATATCAATTGCAGGTATGATGAACATGGCGTTGATTTATAATACAAATATAGGATAGGATTTGCAAACTAAGGAATCAGTAATTAGATAAAGTATCATTTTACTTTTACAACTCATTCCTTATCGAATAACAAACTCGCAACTCATCACTCCCAATTGATGCTTATTACTGATAGTATTTGTTTGGGTACAAGGCAATTAGAAAATTAGGTTTGATGTGGCATAACTCAAAAAAAAGCTCGCCAGCAAATTTGCTCACGAGCTTCCGATTGAAATTGCGTTTTTTTCTGTGTTAATTCTTTACAAATCTAACCGTAGTCCTTTCAGAATCAGCTAAGATATGAATAAAATAGTGCCCAGTAGGTAGATGTTGCACCGGAATATCCAATTGTTGGACAGTTGATTGCAAAGTAACTTGTTGTATGTCGCGCCCCATCAAGTCCACTAGCACAATTGCATGTATGGCTTTGTTCGCTTGTATGGTAATCAAATCCGAAGTGGGTGAAGGAAAGGCTTGTGCAGCTAATCCGTCCTCAAAAATATTGGCAGGAATATTCGCCGTAAAGTTAGCATTACCGCCATTAGTAGTGAAAGTTTCAATAGCAGACCAGTCGCTGAGGTTGCTTCCACATTTGGTTGCCACGCGCCATTCGTAAGAAGTTCGTGCTTTCAAGCCGCTTGCAGCGAAGTTGGTCGTCCTGCTATTGCGTGTTGTCCAGTCGCTTGTACCTTGTGGTCGTACTTGCACGCTGTAAGCAGTTGCGCCTTCCACTGCCTGCCAAGACAAAGTGGCACGAGTGGTAGTAATGCCTGTGGTCATCAACTCGCTTGGGATATCACAATTGCTTACTGGGCAAGCGGGACAAGATGCACCACCACAATCCACACCAGTTTCTCCACCGTTTTGGATGCCATCTTGGCAATTAGGTTCTACTTGACAAGGTACACAACTTATTCCACCGCAGTCTATACCTGTTTCATCGCCATTTTTCACTCCATCGCTACAAGTAGCACAGTTATTACAATTGCCTTGACGAATAGTCAATTTGACTGGTATTTTACAAGGTGTATCATTGAGTGTGTTGATTTCTGCCAAATAGAAAGTATAAGTTCCTGCTCCATTGATGTAAGGGGCAGGATTGAAAGTGGCAGCGGATTTCACAACTGCTTGGGCTTTACTATCGTTTGGATTTAAGTACCAATCAAACTTATCCACTTCGTAGCTAACACCAAACGCGGTGTATTTTTTACCTGCTGTAAATGTAGGAATTGGATCGCCTTGATTGATTTCTTTTGTATATTGTGATGCAGAAGTGAAATAAGCACTTGGGTCGCTCACGCAAAGATTGTTTCTACAACCTTTGGCAACTGCTTGCAGTTTGTAGTATTGACAAGGCGTGAAGGTAGTTCTACATTCGTGATGGTTATAGTTAGTAAAGTTTTGCGTCAAAATGGTAGAAGTGTATTCGTCTATTTGAGTACCTTCGGTTGGATTGATTGCCAGATTGCTTCCATTCACGCAACGATACGCCTCCATATCAAATGTACAGCCATTTGTTTGGTAGCAATAAGTATCTCCGCCACCTGCTCGACAATTTTTAGGACATTTAAACTCAAAGTTTGGATCTGGCCAAGTATCACAAATTCCATCTCCTTTGGTCAAGCAGTCGCTGTTATTCGGATTACCATCTGGGCGACCTGATTTCTCATTTGCTTGTTGCGCAATATTCCAAAACGTATGATAAACGCCGAAATAGTGGCTCAACTCATGGTGTGCTAATGATGGATTGACCGCGCCTACATATCGAAAAACAGCGTAGTCCCTTTCACTAGGTGGTTTATCCAAATAAGCATACACGCCTGTGCAACAATCATGTATGCCGCCAAAACCACCTGACCAATAAATATTGATTACATTGTCTTTATCATAAGGGGGTAATTGTTTTTCATCTCTCACGCCATCGTTTCCATCAGTAGTAGGTTCATTTGGTCCCCACTGCGCCCAGTAAAAGTCATACATATCGCAGTTGACTTGGCGCGTTCTTTCCACTTCCACCAGTTCAATATTGGAGTTAGCAAAATATTGGTTCACACTTGCGAAAGTGGCATCTAAATCTGCATCTTGCAATTTAGCAAATCCATTACCACCTAAATAATTCGTTCCTTTCCATGTAGGGCATTCAAAAATCACATTTCGCACAGGAATCCGCCATTTTCCACCATTTCCGGGGCGGCTATCAAAAGG
The DNA here is from genome assembly GCA_012031785.1 of Saprospiraceae bacterium. Classification (GTDB taxonomy): domain Bacteria; phylum Bacteroidota; class Bacteroidia; order Chitinophagales; family Saprospiraceae; genus JAAUTG01. The sequence continues at coordinate 2,768 of JAAUTG010000336.1, forward strand.
AACTGTACATTTTGGGTCGGCATTTTTAGTTGCTGGACTACTACTTGGACTCCAACCTGCTGTACCATAGCCAGACGTAGTTTCTGGACAACTGGTTGTATTATTTAACAAATCACTTGAAACTCCTTGCTGATGAAGATACTCATCAGCACATTGTAGTCCTTCGTAAGTCCCTTCTTGCTGACGGGCTTCTACCGCTTGCTGATAAAGTGCTGCCGCTCGTGACGCTTGCGCGTAGCCTTGTGTGCCAAAAGCGATTGCTAGATTTAAAAATAGTAAAAATCGTTTCATGTCAATATTAATGTAATGGATGAACACAATACCTAACTTATTGAGTTTGCGCAGTTGGTTATTTGGTTATTTATTAGAACGTAAAAGTCTCGTTTTAATGGATTAGCTTTATTAAATCGGTTTGGAATAAAAAATGACGTGTATCGGTGGATTGTAATTTGCGTCTTTATATCGTTTTACGATTTAGACTTTATGACTTTCGTCTATCTAAGGGCGAAGATAGGAAAACTTACGAAAAATAAAATTTATAAAAAATTTATATATAATATTTTTATAAAATTAATGACTGGACAAAAAGCAATTGATTGCCAATAAATTACAAAACGTTGAAGTTTAATTTTATTTTTTATTCACATAAAATATCTATTAAAGTTAAATTTACATTAATTATTCAAAAAACTGTCGGCTAGACATACACTATTGTTGAGAATTTTAGAGTAACTTCGGCTTCCCATTCAAAAATTACTTTAAAAAGGTAATTTTTATTACGGGTTAGACATTAAATGTTGTCTTTTCTGGGTTTCGACTAGTAATTGACAAAAAAGAAAAGCATGAATCTTAGAGAGGTCATTGTATCTTTATTAGAAGATGCCAAGTTGTATTTGCGCCAAGTGGACGAGGTGACTTACGCCACACCTATTCGGTTATTGTCCAACAGTACTGTCGGGCAGCACACTAGGCATTTTGTGGAGTTTTTCAGTGTTTATTACACCAATACGAAGAAGGCATAATTAACTATGACCGAAGAATTCGTGATAAAAGGCTAGAAACTAATCCTTACTTCACGGTTGAAACCATAGACCAAATCATTGATAGCTTGCCTTTTTCTCAACTTGATCTGCCGTTGAAGCTGTTGTCTAATTATGATCTGGAAAAGAGCAGCAAGTTTGCGTGGACACCAATTTGGGGCGCGAATTGGTGTACAATGTAGAACACACTATCCATCATTTAGCAATTATCAAGATTGCTTTGGCACTTGAAGCACCTATGATTCAATTACCTTCGCATTTTGGCGTAGCACCTTCTACTATTAAGTTTCAAAAAAGTGTGAAACCTATAATTGTTAACGCTTGAAGCGGTCTAATTTCTATCAACGTATCTTGACGCATCCAGTTGTGTTGCGCTACACGCAATGGGAGTATTTGCCTATCCCTATTGCTAATGCACCTGTGTTTTTGATAGTGCTTTACTTCGCAATTCGTGCCAGAAAACTCACTTTTTTTGCGGCGGCTAACCCGGCTATTGACACAGGTGGCGTGTTTGGGGAATCAAAAATAGATATTCTGCGTCAACTTCCACAGATGCTCATTCCAGAAACTATTTTTGTACAACAAAATACCGCGTTAGAAGATGTTTGCTACAAAATGCAAGCGCAAGGAATGAAATTTCCTATTATTGCTAAACCTAATGTGGGCGAGCGAGGACAGTCTGTAAGTAAGCTAAAAAATTTGGAAGACTTGACAGCGTATTGGAAAGCCTTTCAAGCAGATTTTATTTTACAAACGTTCATTGATTTTCCCAAAGAAGTGAGTGTTTTGTACTGTCGCTATCCGAATAAAGCAAAAGGTAGTATTCTATCGCTTTGCTTGAAGGAATTTTTGAGCGTAGTAGGAGATGGGAAACGCAACGTGGCGGCATTGATGGCGGATTCACCTCGCGCTAACATTCAGTTGGAAAGGTTTTTAAAGCAGCAACCTGAACTGATGCGTTACGTGCCTGCGCTGAATGAAAAAGTAGAGTTAGAACCTATTGGTAATCATAGTCGAGGAACTACTTTTTTGAATGGGAATCCTTACATTACTGAAAAGTTGGTACAAGTATTTGACCAAATTAGCCACCAACTCGAAGGTATTTATTATGGACGATACGACATCAAATGTGAAAGTTTGGAGGCGATGGAAGCTGGCACGGGATTCAAAATATTAGAGTTTAATGGCGTGGCAGGTGAACCAGC
>JAAUTG010000337.1 GCA_012031785.1 Saprospiraceae bacterium
AACTTTCTATACACACTTTCGCCGTTGGTGGTCAACTTAACGAAATAAGTGCCTGCTAGGAAGTTATTTACGTCCACATTCAAGGTATGCGCGCCTGATGCTAGGTCTTGTAAGTTGCTGTGTAATAACTTTCCTGCCACGTCGAAGACTTGAAGGCTAACTTCACCTGCATTGGGCAAAGCAATATTCAACTGCGCTTGGCTGCCTGATACTGGATTGGGCGCAAATTCTGCCACCTCTATTTTGTCGCTTAGGATGAGTGCGGTAACGATGTCAGAATAGTCAAATCTGCCGTCGAAGTCAATTTGGCGAAGGCGATAGTAATAAGTTTGTCCTTTTCGAGCAGTTTGGTCTGCGAACTGATAGGTTTGTGCTTCCAATGTGGTGCCGTTGCCTTGCACAAAAGCTAGTTTTTTGAAGTCCTTGCCGTTTTCGCTGCGCTCTACCTCAAAGCCTGCATTGTTTTCTTCGCTGGCAGTTTCCCACATCAATTTTATAGCTGCTTTTTCAGCAATAGCTTTGAAGGCAGTTAATTCTACGGGTAAAGTGGCACAGGTTAAATTAGCAAAGTCTAGCGAAGTAACGCCCACAGGCGCTAACCCTCGTTCCGTCACTTGAACTTGATTATTTCCTACTTTTTTAATTTGAATGAAACCTATTCTACCATTCATCTTAATGGCTGCTTTTTTTATCAGCAGTAGGCCCACACCAATTACCAAATCCGGCACAAAGTGCTTGATATAAAGTAGCATTGACATTCGCAGCAGGCACCACTCCATTAGGAGCAGCTAACCCTCCGTTGCCATAAAAGTACACGGCACCATTCCCCTTAATAAAGGTAGAGAAGTAGGTTACAGGCACAGAAAAAATACCATTATAAGATGTAGAAATCGTACGGTAAGTTTGTAGAGCATTTACATAAATAAACGCATCAGGGCCTCCATCGCCATCTAAATCAATACCAAGTTCATTTGATCTATCAGCCGTACCTGTTACAGGTCCTAAGCACTGGGCTTGCAATAAATCAGTAGGGCTAAGGGCGGTCAAAAGGGTAGCGCCTGCGGCTACCTTTAAAGGCATTTTAATGCCATTACTTAATTTGGAATAGCGTTCCAGTTGTTGTTGTGTGTTGTAAACTGTCTTTTTCATAATCGAAAATTGTTTTAATAACTTGTCTTGAATTTAAAAAATGCACAGTTGCGACTTTATTTTCAAGGGCGTAAAAGTGAAAGTAAAAAGGGCAATTACCTAAAAGGAGAGGGTTGGAATTTGGTATGGAATAGGGGCGATTTTGGTGCGCAAGGAAAGGGAAAGCCCGATTTTTGTAGAAAAACAAAGCACACAAGCAAGTTTTGTATCTTGTGGCTTTGCTTTAGTGTAGTTAGCGTAGTCTCTAAGTTTTTTTTATTCTTTAGCACTCAGGATAAGTTCTGATTATAATTTACCTCTTGCAGGGCTAAAGGTAAAAATCAAAAAAACTTTTTTTTTACAAGGAACGGGCAATATTTGGGTAGTTGAGGGTGCGATTTTGGTATTTTACAAATAATCAGAAGGATATTTACCGAATCGCTCTACGAATTTGCGAGAAAATAGCTTAGGGTTGGTAAAGCCTACTTGATTGGCTACTTCCTTAACGCTAGTGAACAATTTGCTTTCGAGTAACCGCTGCGCCTCGTTGAGTTGCACCTCTTGAATGTAGTTGAGTGCTGTCATACCAACCTCCTGTCCAATGCGTTTATTGAATAATTGTCGGCTCATTCCAAAATTTTCCGCCACCGTGCTGACCGAGAAAGTGGATGCTTTCATATCTTTCAAGATGTGCATTTCCACCGTTTTTAACCAGTCCGTTTCACTTTCGGCTGGCTTATCATCTGTTTGAGAATCCATTCTTACCGCTGCATTTCGCAACAAATTATCAATGCGCACCAATAGCTCTTCTTCCAAAAACGGTTTGGTGAGATAATCATCTACTCCGATGCGCAAGGCTTTTAGACGGTCGTTTTTTACCTGCTCGTGCAGTCAGCATGATGACAGGAATTTTTGGTAATCGGGCGAGCTTTTGAGGTGTTGTAAAAGTTGAAAACCGTCCATTTCGGGCATCATAATATCCGATAAAATTAAGGATGGACGAGCGTTGGCTTGGCAGCTATTCAAGAAATTTAAGGCGGCTTTGCCATTGTTTACCAACGTAAGACGGTAGTTTGGTTGAAGCAGAAGGCGGATATACTGCTGCAAGTCCTCATTATCTTCGACTAAAAGCAGGTGAGGCAGATCCGTATTTTTTACCTGCGGCGCAGGTTTATGTTCTTTTAAGAGAGCTTCCGCAGAATCCGTTTCAGCGATAGGGGCTACATTTTTTTGCTGATATACGGGCGTTAGGGGGAGTGAACACTTAAAGGTTGTCCCTTGTCCTAATGTACTTTCTACTGCTAGGTTGCCTTTCATCATTGTTGCCAATTCTTTGGAAAGTGCCAGCCCTATGCCGGTGCCTCCTTCGGCAGTTTTTTGTTTTTTGGATTGATAGAAACGGTCAAAAATATAAGGTAAATCTTCGGGAGTAATGCCGCGCCCTGTGTCTGTAACTTCAAAAGTAACCCCTTCGGGCGTTTGTTTTAAGGATAGCGTTACTTCGCCACCTTCTGACGTGAATTTCAAGGCATTAGAAAGAAAATTGTATAAAATGGTTTCGACTTTATTCGCATCAAGTGAATAGACGGTATTTTCATTAGGTTCAGTATGTAACTTCAGTGCAACGCCTTTGTGTGCCGCAAAAGACTCAAACTCTGCAACGATAAGGCGCAAGAACGGAAGCAGCACCACCTCTTTTTCTTCTACTTGTAGGGCTACATGGTCTAATTTTGTCAAGTCCAAAATTTGATTGACCAAGCGCAGCAGCCGTTGGCTATTTTTGGCAGCAAAGTACAAAAATTGTTTCTTTTCCATGTCATCTTCTTGCTGCAAAAGGTGTTGCAGCGGCGAGGCGATGAGGGTGAGTGGGGTGCGCAGTTCGTGCGAAATATTGGTAAAAAATCGAGATTTCATCTCATCCAACTGCCGCAGTTCTTCTGCTTGTTGTCTTATCTTTTGGGTACGGCGTTCGACCTCCTGCTCCAATTGCGCATTTTGATTTCGCAAAGCACGGAAGCGTAAAAGGAACGCCAAACCTATGACTAAAGCAACCAACAGCGCAAACCACCACCGCATGTAAAAAGGCGGCTTTGCAAGTACATCAACGGTTAAAACTTTCGAGAAATTACCATCGGGCAATGCCGCTTTGACAAGAATCGTTTGCCTGCCGTAGGGCAATCGCCAAAAAGTGAGTTGGTTGTTTTCTGCTTTTTGCCAGACTTCATCCCCTTCGATTTGATATAAATAAGTCGTTTCCGTTGAGGCGCTATAATCGGGCGAGGCAAGCGTGAGGGTAAAAAACCGATCAGATGGATGGAGCGTAAGGCTTTGTCGCATCAAAAAATCACCTGTTTTTTCTTCCACTTGGTTTTTGCGACCATTATATTGCCGCACTTCCACAATAATGGGTGGATGTTGTAGGTTGCGATTGAAAAATAGCTGAAAATCGCGCGGATGAAAAACGGCAACTCCACGCACGCCGCCAAAGTAAAGCGTGCCGTCAGTATCTTGAAAATGGGAAATGCGGTTGAATTCATTGGTCAGTAAGCCATCTTGTGTGCGATAGATTCGGAAACGCTCTGTTTTGCGTTGCCACTGCACGATACCATCATCAGTTGATAGCCACAAAAAGCCATAATCATCAGCATAAACGCCGTGCATAATATTGGTCGAAAGGCTATTAAAGGAAAATAATTTGGACTTGCCATGCGCTGGAAGCCACTGCAATAAACCGCGCTGCCCCGTAGCTATCCAGATTTCGCCTGTTTTTTTATCTTGATACAAATGCCGAAGGTCGTCCGCAGGCAAGTAGTATTCCCCCTTTGCGCCTGACCAGTAGCGTTTTAGAATTTTTTTTATTGTGGGTATCCAATTCGTACAGCCCTGTCGTGGTGCAAAGCCATGCAGTTTGTTCTGAAATTGGGTGAAAATAATAGACTGTGCTTTTCAGTATTTCCTCAAAGCCTTGATAAGACACTGCCTCTAGTTGCTTAGTGCTGGTGTTGAAACAATGTAAGCCAATTTCACTAAACCACAACTTTTGTTCCGTATCCAGCCAAAGACTCCAGATTTCATTTTGATAAACAGGGTAGTCTTCTATCTTTTTTGTGTTGACGTTGAGAGACCAAAGTTCCTTGAAACGCCCAAACCACGCCGTCGTATCCGATTCTTTTATACTAGATAAGCTACTTTTTTCAAGAAACTTAGCGGTTATGCCATTACGTTGTTGATAAATTGCCCCTTCGGTGCTAAAAAAGAGGTGATGATTGACACGCATTATTTGCCTAAAACTTTTTTCTTCTTTATCAAAAAGTACCTTGAAATGTTTTTTGGTAAATTTAATACTTGTCAGTCCATTACTGCCACATTGCCAAATCATGCCATCCTCGAAATAATTTTGGCGAGTGAATTGGATGAAATGTCCAGAATTATTAGGAATTGTCCAAAGCGGCTCGCCTTTTTCTGATAGTAATGCGCCTTGTTTGGGGTCAAGCAACCAATAGCCCCCTGAAGGATGATGAGCAATGAGCGAAGTTAATTTCAATACTGAAGAGTATTTGTAAGCATCGGCTTTTTCTATTGGCACGACAATGCGCTCCATTCCATTGGCACGTAGGCAGATAATCTGAAGGATGTCCGTCTTTAATAGCGCAGCAAAATAATCGCCTTTCTCATCAGCATAAAGCCATTCTACTGAGTCCAGTACTTCAGGAAGATTGACTTTTTGTATGACCTCCCCCTCAAGATTGTATTTGATGAGGGTAGGCTCTAAGCCTTTCATCAAAAGCGCCCACGCATATTTTTTTGGATTGAAAAGCAATTAAATTCTCTCCTTCTTTCAAAAAATCAATCGCTATCCATTCCTTTTTTTGGCTGAGCAGAA
>JAAUTG010000338.1 GCA_012031785.1 Saprospiraceae bacterium
CGATTATACTTGAGTGAAAGTCCAGTTAAGTTCATCATAATTAATTTTCCAAAAGTTTTACTTTTTTGCCATCGTATAATGATCTAAGCCCGGCAACGGCAACCAGATCACCCGCACTCAATCCTTTCTTGATGATATACCCATCTTCTGTAATGGCACCTAAGTCCAAAGGAACTCGCTTTGCTACATAAACACCTTCTTCCTGATCGGGAACCAGTTTGAAGGCATAATTCCCATCCGTTCCGCTTGCAATGGCTTTCAAGGGCGCAACCATTTCATTTTTGGTCTTTCCCTCGTCCGTACCCACCCTAAATTTAACTTCGGCTGCCATCCCAGGTCTTATTTCATCTGCAGCATTCATAATCTTGAGTATAACCGGATAGGTGGTTGATTTTTCTGAAGCGAATGCTATTTCTACCACCTCTGCCTCGAATAATTGCTTTGGCAAAGAAGGGAATTGGATAGTTGCCTGTTGTCCAATTTTAAGTTTATTAATAACCACTTCCGGAACGCCTACTTCAACTTCCGGACGACCAAGCGAACTCACCATCGCAATCAACGTACCGGCATTGACCACCTCATTCGCCTCCACCTGAACCGCTGTAATGACGCCATCCATAGGAGATACCAAGCGCGTATAACTCACCTGATTACCTGCGGCTTTTAGTTGTTGGTCGGTTGTTTTGATTTGCGAATTGGCGGCATCATATTGTGCCTTTGCGGCATCGAGGGCAGCCTTTGCCTGTTGGTATTCGCTCAGTGCCACGCTATTATTTTCATAAAGTTGGGCGACTCTGTCGTAGGTTGCTTTTGCGCTAATGAGTTGAGCTTCGGTAGCTTTTGAATTAGCTATTGCCCCTTCCTTTTGCGAAACCGCCTGATTGGTTTGAATCGTATAATCCGCCGGATCAATCGTTGCGATGAGCTGCCCTTTTTTAACCTGGTCGCCCAATTTAACCTTAACGGAACTCAAGATGCCGGCAACTTTAAAACTGAGGTTGGTTTCATTCTGGGCTTTTGCCACCCCGGAAAAGGTATAGGTTTCCATTCCCGTAGCCAATTCAACCTTAGCATATTTGACTGGATGGATCGCTTCTGCTGTTTCCATTGACTTTTCCTGGCAGGATAGGAGGGAAAGCACCAAAAATAATAGTGTAAGTAATCTCATAATTAATTCGTTTTATAATTAAGAAACCGTTGGAGAAATGCCGCTTTTTTGATCTTCCGTTAGCAAGAAAAGGTATAGTTGCCGATGGAACGCTGTAAAACAAAGTAGTCTATCATAAATTGATAAGCTGCGTTGGTTGCGTTGATTTGCGCTCCCAACAAGGAGTTTTGGGCATCAACCAACGTAATCACATCTACTTGCCCAGACTGATACAAATTCCGAACAATTTCGATATTTTTTTCTGCTGAGTTTGCGGCACGCTTGGTAAGCCGAATGTTATTGTAGGACGCATTGACCAGTTCCATATTCGCTCTTACTTGTAATTCGAATATATTGTTAATATCCTTTTGTTGGTCTTGCAATTGGTACAAACCCACTTGCGTTTTCTGCTGCTCCAATTTTCTTGAACCACCTGCAAACAGCGGTATAGAGACATTAAAAGCGGCATTCCAAGTGGGATTATTATTTATTTCAATTCCAGGGATAGAGGGCGATTCACCCGGATTTACTATTTTTATGGGGTATTCATAGTTTGCACCAAAACCGACTGTCGGCAAATAAAAAGCTCGTTTATTAGACTTGAGCAAACGTTCTTGCGCAGCAATAGCTAATGCTATTTGTTCCGTCTCAGGTAGATTTTGCAAGGCTTCGTTGACCATGAAGTCAGCTAACTGGTCAAAAGTAGTTTGATCCTGAATTAGGTTTAGAAATGTTTGATCCAGTTGGGCAATGAATTGATTGATATTTTCAGTTCCTTCGATAGCGAATATTTCATCAATAGGGCGATTCAGGCTCTCATTCAATTGATAGCCTATGGATTTTAGTTGCGCATTCGTGTTATAGAGATCTGTTTTTGCCAAATCCAGTTCTGTTTCCCATCGGTAAACATCACTTGCTCCACTGTATCCCACCTTTTCTTTATCGGAAGCAATCCTCAAGTTTTGATTAACCGCCTTGATGTTATCATTCTGCAACTCCGCCACAGACAAGACTTGCAGATAATTGAAGTAGCGTTGTGCCACTTCGAGGATAACATCCAATTCGGATTGTTTTTGTGCCTGCTGCTGGCTTTCAAAAAGCAGTTTTTGTATAGCAATATTGGCTAAAGCAGGTTCTGATAGGATCAATTGTGAAAAAGAAGCACCAGCCGTCCAATTGAAACTACCTCTTGTACCAAACGAACTATTGACGGTATTTTCATCCAAGAAGAAACCCGTTGACTCCACATCCAAATTTGGCAAATAATTGCTTTTTGCCAAGCTCAAATCTTTAGCATTGATTTGGGTTTGTTTGGTTTCAATTTGGTAGCCTAAGTTATTTTGTATCCCTTCTGCGATAGCCGATTTCAAGCTTAGTACCCGTGTTGTATTTGGCTTATTGATATTAACCAGTAACGCATTATCCAAAAGTGTCCAGTTGGGGTACTTACCAATCTTATTGGCTGTTTGCATATTGACCACTAATTGATTGGTAAAGGATTCAATATTGACTGGAAAATCTTTTGGGTTTTTACCTGCTGCAATCTTCTCGATATTCATGGCAATTCTCCTCGGTATCTTGTTGAGGTTGTCGCTTACCGCAAAAGCAGCATAAGCACCTTTTTCCAGCGTAGGGACATCCAACAAAGAAAAGGAAGGCAGTTTTCGTTCAATGAGTTGATCAAAAAGCACCCCTATTGCTTCGGATGAATAGTTGGTCAAAGGAGAGAGCACATAAAACGCCTTCCACATCATTTGGAATTTTGGAAATGGTACTGCTTAAATCAGCTTCAAGATCTATCCATTCAACCTCCGTATCCGCATCATAATAGATGTCTTTCTCACTCAACACAATGGTAGAAAGATTTGAATTGATTAGTACTGCCAGTTTTGTACAGCGACAAATTTCTTTCAATACATTAATCCCTTCTACAATATTGAATGGTGAATTAATATAGGTGAAATTCGAGATACCACTAACCGTATTAGGCAATGGCAAATTTCTACTATCCTCATTAATCAGTTGGACGGTGGCAATACTGGGTATTGGGAATGTGCTTTGATTAGCGATAATTTTACTTGCAAGAACACCTACTCCAACCAAGACATCCACTTGTTTCTTGGCATAGATGTCTGCTATTGCATTGCTGATGTCATTTGTATTACTGTTGGTGTAAACTTCCGTAAATTTCAAATCATATTGAGAGGATAGCAACGCACGTAACTCTGCTTTTATTGCTTCTTCAATGATATGATTTTCTTTTCGGCAGCATCCGATACAAGAGCTACCTCAAAGGTTTGTTGTGCCCTGACTTCAAAGATAAACAATAGCGATAAAATCAAACTGATGTATCTTATAGAACTTTGCCATTTTGGTTTTTCCATCTGTATCATGCTTGTTTTTTAATTATTCAACTCAACTTCGGGGTTCTTAATCTTAGGCGCGAAAGAAATCCCCACCCCAAAAATAAGGTGCTTTTTGATAAAATCATTCCTTTGACCATTTTAATGTCTGGCTCGCCCATCCTGATTTGACAGTAACCAACAGTTGCTTTCCTTCTACTTTTAAAATAGCATCAAACCATTCCTGCTTCTTAGGAGCGTACATTTTTCCTTTCCATTTTCCGTCAACTAATTTGACCTCTTTTAGGATTAGATTCCCAATTTTAACATCGGCGTTGTCAGAAGAAGCAATTCTACCTTCATAGATACCTTTTCCTTCTGTGATTTTAATTTTGGTATTGTCTTGTCCCATATTCCAAACGCCTGTTAATGATTCTTGTGCATGCATGGTAAGGGATAAAAAAAGAATGCAGAATGCGAATGCAATTTTCATTTTAAAGTATTTTAATTTTTATGTTAATAAAATCTGTAACCAAGAGATAATCCCAAATTGAAGGATTGAATTCGAGGCTGATAATCACTTCTGACAATGACATTATCCGTTACTGTAATGACATCGTTAATCGTCACAACGCCACTACTGAACGTGAAAGTAGGCAGCAGCGAAAAGCGTTTTCCTAAATTGGTTTGCAAACCGATTCCAACTTCATACCCTAAACCCGCGCCTGTATCCGAGCTTCTGTTAAAATTGTTCGTAATCGTCGAATTAGGGGCATTAACCGTTATGCCAGGATTAGTAGCCCATAAAGGACCCACGCCGACTCTGGGAAAAAAATTGAATCGCTTTCCAATCTTCACTCTGTAAGCTGACCAACTAAAAAAACTATAGGTCTGCCAATCTTCTGTACTCCCTGTGAATTCAGCTCCAGGGTTTTCAGTATTAAACCTTTCAATAAGGTCATCAAGCTCCGTCTCAAAAGACTGATATCGGAATCCGCCAGTCAGGGTTGTTTTTTCACTCAAGAAAAATCCGCCAAAGACATCAATTTTCCGACCATCTTTTGCAAAACCAGCATCAGGGTTGGTAATATCCGTATCTTCAAAGTCTCCAATAGAGTAACTGGTACCGTAAGATATGCCGAGATAGAATTTGGGTAGCTGTGCTTCTTCTTGAGCAAAAAGAGGTAAACATCCTATCAGCAATATCAATAAAGCAAAGAGTATGGGTATTTGATTTATTAGCCTCATGTTTGAATAAATTTAAGTAAATAAAAATGATTTCCATTCACAATAAAAATAGCTCCATCATCTGCCAAAGGAATCGGACATTCAAATACCTTTAACTCCTCCTCTATATGCGCATTGATTGCTAAAGCAGAGAACAAGATACAGAACGTGAATAAGATTTTAATTGCTTTAAATATCTTAAATTTGTGCAAACGTACTGACAGTTTTTGCGTGCGTGACGTTAACAAAAGATAATAAATGAAAACGGTGCTATTTTTTCTTGTGTA
>JAAUTG010000339.1 GCA_012031785.1 Saprospiraceae bacterium
CTCCGTTATCCAATCTCTTTAAAATTTTTTAAATCTATCTTTGTTTCAGCATTTGTCTTACTGTCAACAAAAAATATCTTGTACTCTGGTTCGCTTCCCTTATTTGATTTTGCATTTCGTGTCAAGATACCAATCTTATTGCCATTTGGCTTGTCAAAAACTGTAAATCCATCGTTCGGCGAATAGATACAACAAATATGATCTTCAGTGAAATCATTTGGAATTACTAATCCATTTTGTCTCTGCTGACTGAATGAAATCATTGTTGTAAAAGTCAGAAAAATAATCGTTAAAGTTTTTGTTTTCATATCAAATTTAGTCTTTGTTAATGTGCAGTGTTTTCTAAAATAGATGCCAACGGTGGCGGTATGAAAAGTTGCCGATTGCGGGCGATTTCCTATCAAGTTACACAAAAATAGAAGCGGGCTACAACCCTTGAATAACCTACTGAACCGGCAATTTTTTATACCGCGTGTTGTATGCTGGGCTTTATTCATTATCAATTAATTATCAGTATTTTACAATTATCAATCCACACAATCGAAGCACTGCTGTTCCCGAAAAAATTAGTTTTAGGGTCGGCAAAAAAGCGTTGGCAGACAGACAAGCTCTATTGCAATTTTTGGTTGTGCGTTGATTCGTGTGAATTGCAATTGTGCTTGGCTGGGAGGGCTGATTATTTAGAAATTTCTGCACGTATACCATATAAATAGAAATGAAGTTTTATTTCGACATCTTGACCTAAAGAAAAACCGCTATAATCGCCTTTGACTAATCTAAATGTTTGTTGTAAACTTGACACTTTTATTGCTTTATATTTGTTGTAATCTTGTTTAATTACTTTTCCTTTAAATATTTGCTTATTACCGTTCTCATCCAACCATAAGTAATGAAACTCTGGATTTAAACTATGATACTTTAAATTAATTTCTTTTAATGATTCCCTGCCAAAGTGAAAGTTGTGATTGTAAGATTCGGCCATAAAATTAAAATAATAGAATCTCAATGGGTTTGAATCCTCTAGAACTGGATGTTTCTTTGAAAGTTTAAATAGTAAATTTCTATTTTCAGAAATATGTAAATTTTGCCCATAATATTTAAATAAAAATTTAACTACTTCATTATTATCCAAATACTCTTTCATCTCTTCGACTAACTCTAAACAGGTCGAATTAGGTTCTTTACATTTTTCTTCATGAAAGAAATAAAGCAGAATACATGCATATGGTCTAAGTTTGTAATCAGCATACAAATCGTCTAAATATGCCTTATAGTCTTTATTATTTGTCTTTTCTTTTATATAATTTGCATATTTTGATTTTAGACTAAGCAATCTTTCAAGTTGTTCAGTAACAGCATTTAGACCTAACTCAAAAAGTTCTTCAATTTGTATTCTTTTTTGAAGTTCTTCTTCACTATCAAATTCAATTTTTTTCTAATTGCCAAATTAACATTTGAATATAACCATCATAGCTATAAACTGAGAACGGGTCAAGTATCTGTTTATTTACAAATAGTGATTCTGCCTCATTTAAATATGTATATGTGTAATTCAACTGAGACTCTTCTTTGTAATAGTATTTTGCTAATTCGAAATTTATAATCGCTCTACGATGAATAAACCTATGGTTTCTATAATCAAGAAGTGATTCAGCATAAATTAATAAATCTAATGCCTTTTTTAAGTCAGATTCGTTATCTCTTGTCTGTAGATTTATGGTATAATTTAGAATATAATATGGGTCATCAGAAAACCGTCGATAGCCTTCGTCATATAATTTTTCAATTTTTGATTTAGAATAATCGTTATTTCTAATAAAAGATTTAAGAAGATTAATCATCAAATATGAATTACGTGCTCCAACATCGATAGAATGAATTATCTTCTCGTATAGTCTATATTGTTTATCCTTATTTGGCACTAATTTATTTATCAATTCATCTGCAATTATTGGATGCTTTGTCCTAAAATAAATATCTGGGTCTGTACCAGAAGATTTAACGTTTTCTTGAATAAGAATCCCTTTACCTTCAACTTTTATAACGTTATTCGTAAAATCTTCCCAATCACCTCCAATAATTTGTTTTAAAATTGAAGCAGGCATGTGAAGTTTATAACGATGCAATAAAGCTGTGTATAAAAAATGCTTTTTGCGCATCTGTTGAAAGTTGGTTATATGCCCCTATTAAATCATTAATGTGAGTGCCATTGGAAACTATAGACAGTAATGTTATAAATGAATCATTATCATATTTTGCTTTTTATATTCCTTAAAATAGAATCCCTTTCTGAAATGTCACGGTACTTTACAATACCTGAATTTTTAAGCTTTTCTAATAAGTCAATAATCTCATCATCTGTTAATTCACCAGAAATTTTAATATCATAAGTCTTTTTGATATCTCGTGTATGTCTATACTTTTCAAGAATATTTTCTCTTATTGGAACTAGAAAGAATAGATTAAAATCATTAAACTGTTCGATACTTAATTCTCTACGAAGCTCAATTAAAAGTTTAAATGAACTTTCAACTTCTACTTCATCACAATACAGAACAATATTTTTGCAGAACAATGTGTAAATAATTCTACTAGAAATTCTTTTTTAATATTTAAGAAATCTGTTATCTCAAACGCAACTAAATCAAGGTCAATGTTTTTTGAAAACTCATGAATTAGTCTTAGTGTAAATGTAGATTTCCCAATACCAAAACCTCCTGTGATAAAAAAAGTTGGTATATGGTAGTGTTATTTCACTTAGAACTTTATTTATTAGTTTTTGTGCAGTTTCAATCTCCTGCCTCTTAATAACATCTACATTTCTAAGAATTAGTTGGTAATTTGGCTCTTCTCCTTGATAAAAATTTACATCTTTATGAATTTTTCAGGTATGCTTTCATTTAATTGCTTTAAACATGTACTAAGTTTCTGTGAAAGGCGAAATGGAATATTTATCTGTGAATTCTTACTGTTGGTTATATTGATTTTTTTTCTTTTCTGATTATAAACATTTTCTTCCCACAATGCATATTTGTTAAAGAAATCACTAAATGAGCATTTAACTATTGCTATTCTTTGACTAGAATAATATTTTAATGCTTTTTCATTTGGATATGGGTCAACATTAATTATCCATTTTTTTTCTCTGTAATTATAAGAATCATATTTCTTTAATAATTCAACACCAAACTCATCTGAAAAGGAATAGCCCACAGATATTAATGAAATTTTGTCAGATAAGTTTTTTAAATCATTTAGAACATACTTATAAAAACTATTAAGCGAAATGAAATCCTCCGTTGAAAATGCCAAAGGATATTTACCTTTATCAGAAATACAACCATTAAGCTTAACATATTTTAATTCGTCTGCGCTTGTTTTATAATTATATTCCTTTTTATCTCTAATGGTCTTCAACTCATAAATATGTTTTGAAGAATCTTTAATTTCATCATATGCTTGCTCGACTAATAAATCAAAATTTGTTGTAATAATTTCTCTCCAAGGGATTGATGCCATTATTTTGTGAGCTTCTGTAAGTTCATATTTACGAAGCATTTTTTCTACCTCTGCATCAAAATGATTTCTATTAAAATCTGAGTCTGCCGATAATATATCTACGAATCTTGTAATATTATTTTCACCTAATGAATATCCTAAGTATTCTTCATAGTATTCAATAACCTCCTTGCTCAAGTATCTTTTCTCCCCAACAGATGCACCTGCCCCTAGGAATAAAATAGAATTACCATGGAAAATTGTCTCGAATAAGGAAAATAATTCTTTTTCTTGGTTTACTAAGTCTAGAATATGATTCATAGTTTCAATAATTTATTTGAGCGTTGGCAAAAATTGCACTCTTTTGCAAATTTTTGGTCTGTGGGGTGAGCCTGTGCGATTTGCAAATGTGTGCAATGTGCGTGGGCTTCCCTAACTGTCCCGAAGGGCAGAAGCGGGTGGGCAAAAACTAATTTTTTCTTGCACCAAACTTCAATCAATGAGTGTATTTTCTTTATCCAGTTTTTCAATTTCTCTGATTTGTCTATAAATGTTCGGATGTCTTTTTCAGCCTTGCATACAACGTTGGCGGTATGAAAAGTTGCCGATTGCGGGCGATTTCCTATCAAGTTACACAAAAGTTGAAGCGGGCTACAACCCTTGAATAACGTACTGTCCCGGCAATTTTTTATACCGCGTGTTAGTGCCTGTGCTTCTTTTATTTCGTCCAAAGGTCAGTTTCATTGTCGTTGAAGTAAATTATAAAAATCTTGTGTTCGTCAATGTCAACGCCTTTGTTTTTCTTTGCCTTCAGAACTCAAAAGATCTGTGTTTCTTTTTCAAAGTCTGTCTCGCTAATTAGTTTGTCAAACTTTTGGTTTACTTGGTTTGCTGTCCTGTTGCAATAAGTAACCCATTCTTCATTTTCCTGTCTTTCGTCTGGGTCGTATGAGAGCCAATAGAGTTCACAAATTCCGTCATCAAAAACATATTGAACCTGTCCACCAATAATTGCCATTGGAACTTGTCGAGCTGCTTCAACTATTTTTTTAAAGTCCTGTCGTTTCCAACCAAATTCGTTTCCGCTTTCTATGGCTCTTTCTCTTATTTGTTTTGGTAGTCTGTATTCTTCTCGTTCAAGTCTTCCCAAATTCCACGAGAACAGAACAAAGTCCGTTACTGCTTCATACAATTTGTCAAAAGTCTTTGTTTGCTCTCGGTCTTTTTCAAACCAACCAACTCTATATGCGTTTTTGTGTTCTTCGATAAATGTCGCTGGCGAGCATCTCTTATCATAAGAAAACTGCAAGATTTTGTCACAGAGTTCGGGTCTTTGTCTAAGGTAGGAAAGTAGGTCGTATTGGTTGAAACTGAATTTTATTTCATTATTTCCAACAATAATTTTGTCGAGCCAAGATTTGTCAAGAGCCAAAATCTCTCTTGCTTGTCGTTCTGTCAAACTACAAGCTGCT